>CAZASC010000175.1:0-6633 GCA_964487695.1 uncultured Victivallales bacterium | reverse complement strand
TCAATTGCGCCTGTAGCTCAATTGGACAGAGCTTCTGACTTCGGATCAGAAGGTTGTGAGTTCGATCCTCGCCAGGCGCACCATTCTTAATGACCCTGCAAACATTGTGTGCAAGCCATGTTTATTGCCTCTGAGCTTGATCGTAAAATAGTGTAAAGTGTGACGTTTTGTGCAGTTTGATACGATAAGTGCTACGGCTTACGCTTGACTTTTGGGGGTTCTTCATAATATTCTCCACTCCTCAACATCGTACAACATCAGCGAAGGGGAAGGGGTAATACATGGCAAATGTCTTCAAGAAGCTGGGAAGTCCATTCTGGTATGCACGCTTTCAGATCAAAGGCAAGGACTACGCTCTGAGTACGGAGAAGACGAAGAAGAACGAAGCGAAAGATGTGTTGCGGCGGTTTATCGCTGAGAAGAAAGGGAGCTTGTCCGTTTCTGACTGGTTTGAGGGGCTTATGGCAGAGCTGGAGAAGCAGGCACATGATTCCACGAGACAAGAGCGTAAGCGTGATGTTCTCATGATGCGACAAGATATGGCCCGGCAACTCATGGGGGCGCAGAGGGAGAAGCTGGCCATCGGCGACGCTTGGCAGGCATGGCTAGACAACCCCAAGAAGCGTAATCCCGGTCCTGCTACGATTCAGGGATATCTCAGCGAGTGGGAGCGCTTCATCAAATGGACAAAGGGACAGAGCATCAAGTTCCTGCATGAACTTACCCCGGCGATGACTGAGGACTATGCGGCGGACTTGTGGAAGTCCAGAGTTGCGCCCGGCACCTACAATGCGCATGTGAACTTCCTGAAGAGCCTCTTCCGTGTCCTGAAGACGAAAGCTGGTATTGTCGCAAATCCATGGGAGGAAATTCCGACGTTGCCAAAGGAGCGCGAGGGCCGGCGGATGTTTACACCGGATGAACTCAAGAAGGTTTGCGAGACGGCTACTGGTAGCTTGCGATACATGATTGCGGTTGGACTCTACACTGGAATGCGGCTAGGCGATGTTGTGACATTGCGGTGGGACGCTATACGACTCGAAGAGGGATTCATTGAAATCATGCCAATGAAAACGCGGCGCACAAACAAAAAGATACGGCTGCCGATTCATCCGGTTCTTGAGGTCATGTTGAAGGAACTCAGGACAAGGTCAAAAGGTGAATACCTGTTTCCGGAAGACCGCGTGGCCTATGGGAAAGATCGATGCAGTATCACGCAGAAGTTTCAGGCATTGCTCGGCGATTGCGGCATTAAGACTACCGAAACTGCCGCGAGTGAGCACCGGCGACGGGCGATCATTCGCACGGGATTCCATTCGTTGAGGCATTCATTTGTCAGCTTGTGCGCGGCGAATCGGGTTCCGCAAGTGGCGATCATGGAACTTGTCGGCCACGGCAGTCCGGCCATGACGAATCTCTATTCTCACGCCGGGGACGAACAGAAGGCAAAAGCAATTGCGGGGCTGCCAACATTTGCATTTGAAAATGCTGGCACGGAAAACGTGGCAGCGCTGACTGTTCTTCCCCTGCCACCAAGCAAGCCCAAGGATACTTTGCACGATGGTGATCGTGAACTCTAGATCCATGCGATCATCAGAACGCAGCGCGTAAAGTAAGGAGACATGACGGGCGGTTCGTAACGAGAAAGCATATGTTGTGAAGGTGCTACATGAAAGAGAACTGCTCATATACTATTCCGAAGGTTACGCAATTCCGGGACTTGGAAGTGCTGCTCATGGCTTCTTCCACGCCAGTGCTCCTCGTAGAGGGCATTCGTAAGCTTCCAACAGAAGACCATGCGTTGCTTGTCAAGACGGGTACATGGCTGGCCAAGCAGTTGCCATCGGTTAAATTCAGGTCCGGTAATGCGGATGGCAGCGATACGGCTTTTGCCGAAGGCGTATGTGCCGTAGATCCAAAGCGCATGGAGTATGTCATCCCAGCCGAAGGATCTGGCCGAAAACGCCGGATGTCAGCGGCACGCAGCGTCAATCTCACTGAACTGCCCAAAGTGGCTGAGACTAGAATTGAGGAATACACGGCGACAGCTTCGCCGGATACAAAGGGACTCATCGAATAATTGCCTCACGGGAGGCAGCCTATGCTGATACTTCGATCTGTGACTCGGTAAACATCTTTCTATCCAATAGCTCTTTGCGGGCGGCTACAGCATTGGGTGTGTACACCACAATTCGTAAGTCTCTCTCGGCTCGGGAAAAACATACATATGCAAGCCGTGTACTTAGACGAAGTTGGCGAGAAGGCATATCGCGACAAGGTGGTTGGTGCACAGTTCATCGAATTTCTGCGCAAACGCCTTATCCTTCTCCATGAGATACTGGCGGACGACGGGTCGATCTATGTCCATCTTGACACTAAGAAGGGACACTATATCAAAGCGGTCATGGATGAGGTGTTCGGGGAAGAGACTTTTCAAAATGAGATCATTTGGCAACGATCAACGGCTCACAACATGCGCACAAAGGGGTGGACCCGTTGTAACGATACGCTTCTCTTCTATTCAAAAGGCGATTCCTTCATGTTCACGGAACAACACACAGGTTATACGGCTGTGCAGTTGTCGCGATATAAGCGAGATGAAGACGGGAATCTCTACAAAGGAGAGAACTTAACATTTTCAGGTGCAAACAAAGCTCGCCAATTCACATGGCGTGGCAGCAAGCCGCCACCGAATCGGTCCTGGGGAGCTGATCTGGAACAATTGGAAAAGTGGTGGGCAGAGGGGAAGATTCTCAAGAAACAGGATGGCTCTCCTAGACTCGATGGACTGAAAATCCTGTTGAGCGAGACAAAGGGCGGCACGCCCATTACCACAAACTGGACGGACATCGAAAGGATTGGAAACACGTCTGACGAGCGAACGGCATATCCTACTCAGAAGCCCGAGACGTTGCTCGATCGTATTATCCGTGCTTCTTCCAGTGAAGATGACATCGTGCTCGACTGTTTCTCCGGTAGTGGCACGACAGTGGCAGTAGCGGAAAAACTCGGTCGGAGATGGATCGCCATGGATTGTGGCAAACTGGCGATGTACACGGCGCAGAAGCGATTGGTTTCACTAACCAGTACCGTCGGCGCGGTGAAGAAGGACGGGCGTACAGAGTCGGAACGTGTTGAGGACTGGGATGAACACCTCAAGAATTCATCCGGTATGTTACTCGTGACCGAGAGGGCCCGTAAAGGCGAGTGCGAGGTCACGCTCGATCTCCTGCATGATCTGGCCGAATTGGCACGCAAGCACGACCTGGTGAAGAAAGCGCAGCCGCTCTCGATCGTGTGTCCGGAGGATAAACTGCACGTCCCCGCCGACTTATTGGAAGATGTGAACGATTCGCCGGGATCGAAGCAGATTACGGTCAAGGGCGTGCTGTTCCTGATCTCTTTAATTGAGCCTAAACAGAAACCCGATAAGGAGAAACCCCTCAAGGCCAAGGAGTTCGCCCTCCACAGCGCCGGGGTTTATGACAATGAGGCGGTCAAGGCTTTGCCGTGGGACGAATACCGGCCTTTTGTCCTGAAACTCTTTCAGGTGCGGGAGGATCCGCACTCCATCAGAGGGTTTGCGGTGGACGGGTATATCGGAACACACTCGGCCTATGTGTGGAATTATCCGGAGAACAAGAAGCTCAAGATTGATTATGGCTACGCCGAAAGTCTCCACGAGACATTGGCCGGCGCGGCAGGAGACCGCTTCTACATCATAGCGCCCATCGTCTCCATGGACTTTGCGGAAGATGAGTACGTTGTCGGCAAGACCACCTATGTCTTCCTGAAAGTGCCGATTTCTGTATTGAGACGGTTGCTGGATTCGGATGAATATGGCGCATTGAAACAGCCGACCAAGGAAGCGGATGTGAACGAAGTAATTGACGCCATCGGATTCGACTTTGTTTCCCAGCCAGTTGTTGAGGCCAAATTCAAGAAGGAAAAAGCGCCGGATGCGCCGCTATTGAAACAATACGTGATCCACATAACGGAATTTCGCTCCAAGACGCTAGCCACTGATCCGGAAGATTTCGCTAATTTTGAGACCTTCTCCATGGCAATGGTGGATACGGATTATGACGGCGACATCTTCCGGCTTTCGCAAGTGTTCTGGGCTGATGATCTCATAACGGCGGAATTGGCACGGCTCAAAGCCAAGAAGGAGACCGAAGGAGCCGAGCGGATCAAGGCCTGCGAACAATTGTCCATCCGGCTGGCGGAAGAGGAATTCACGGGAAATCGCATGATGCTTATTCTCTGCGACAAATATGGGAATGAGAAGAAACTTGTCCTGACGAAGAAGGAGTTCCGATGAGCCTTCAATACAAGGTGGCGGATCAGGTGCTGGCGGTCAACGATGCCACGGAGAAGACGCTGGGCATTGCGCACAAGTATGATGCGTTCCTGAATCTGCTTTGCTGCGGGAAGTACGCTTTCCAAGCAGAAGCTGTTCAGGCTGTGCTGACATTCCTCGTTTCCGAGAAGTACTCAAACACGGAATTGCTCGCGGTGGAGAACTACAACGCCAAAGAGAAGATCCAGCAATTGCACGAGAACAAGGAAGACTTCCTGGGTAAGTTTCCGCTACGGGACCGGAAAGCGGTTTCCATCGATCTGGCCACGGGAACAGGGAAGAGTTATGTTCTGTATGCGCTGGCCGCCATAGCCTTGGCCGAAGGACTGGTGGACAAGGTTCTTGTTCTCTGTCCGTCTCTTACGATTGAGGACGGGTTGCGCGAGAAGTTCGGCAACTTCATCGGCAATCGGGAATTGACCGCAATCATGCGGGAACTCGGTGCGGTAATCGCGACGCCAGGCCTTAAGACGGGCAGCGAAACGGTGGAGAATGGCGACATCTGCATTGAGAACATTCACGCCGTCTATGAGCGAACGGGATCGTCCATATATGACAGTTTCCACGGTCACGGCACTCGGACATTGGTCTTGAACGATGAAGCGCATCACATCTTCAGCAAAGCGGACCAAGCGGTTAAGAAGTGGCTCGAATTCCTTCAGAACCCTGACTACGGCTTCCAGTACATCGTTAGCGTGACGGGAACGGCCTATATTGGGAACGACTACTTCCCTGATGTCATATACCGTTACGGGCTGAAGAAAGCGGTCGAGGACGGTGTCGTCAAGAAACCCAACTATAAGGAATCGGAGACTCTGACGCGCAAAGGGTATCAGGAAACCTATGCCATCCACCTGAAGAACTGCAAGGAATACGGCGATCAACTGAAGCCTATCAGCATCGTGGTGACTGAAAGCATCGCAAGATGCGTTGAGGTCTGGAATGAACTGGTTGATTTCCTGGCGAAGCAGGAAGGTGGCGGTCGAGAGGCGGCTGAGAAGAAGTGCATATGGGTAGCTTCTGGCATTCCTTCCGGCAGGGACGGTGACAGAGTCAAAGCCATCGTGGAAAAGCCGGAGCAACGAAGACAGAAGAACCTCGAATTACTTAAGAAAGTGGATGAGCCCGGTAATCCGGTGGAATGGATCGTCTCTGTGAGCATGCTGACGGAAGGATGGGACGTGAAGAATGTCTTCCTCATCGTGCCCCACGAAAAACGCGCGTTTGAGTCCAAACTGTTAATCGCGCAAGTGCTTGGCCGCGGTTTGCGAGTACCGCCGGGGTTGACAAAACAACCGTTGCTCACGGTCAACAACCATGAGGGTTGGTCGGATGAGATTAATAAACTGCTGCGCGAGATCCTCGAGGTCGAGAACCAGCTTGGCTGGGGGTACGATCCTGATCGCTCAAAGTATGTCTTTCCGATCCATAATCTGAGTTATGAGCCTCAACAGACTACGATTCAGACAACCAAGAAAGCTGCAAGAGAACCGGATGTGACCTTCAAGCCGCAGTCCCGTCGAACCGACGAAACGAGTGTGTTCTCGGAGACCGGGACATTGACCACCGAGATTGAGCACGCTGAAATAGTCTCAATTACGGCTGCTGTGAAGGAAATGAAACTTTTCCTGTCGGAGAAAGATGACGAACTGGCAAAGAAGTGGACAACCCCACGTATCCGCGAACTTATAGTGTCGCGCTTGAAACAGGGCGGTTATCCAGACGATTTCCTGAGTAAGGAGAACCTCTCCATTCTCCAGCAGGGTTTTGGGCCGATGTTCCGCCGCACAAACGAGCCGTATCCGCGGATCAGTCAGCGGCCTGACTGTGTTGTTCCGGTCGATCTGACACAGATAGCCCATCAGACATTCTCCGAGAACACCCTCAGAGAAAGCGGCACCGTTTACTACACAAATGATGCGGACAAAGGTTTCCGTGTTGAAGAGCGGAACCTATGGCAACAGTATCTAAAATTCAAGCGTGTCGCGGCGGACGTGGGAGAGGATGGCCTTAACGAGGATGCAAAGGCCATCGGACGGAAACTTGTGCAAGTGGATGATCCTGCGAAACTAAAGACACCGTGGAACATTCTCTATGCCAGCCATTCGCCGGAGAACCAGTTCTCGGCTACTGTTAATATTGCCACGATCTTGATTTCTCCGGTGCTCTTTCTCGTTGCCTTGGCGATTGGCGGCGTCTTCCTTGTTATCGTGGCTTTGTACGTGGGCACACTCGCCGCCATGGCTTACTCAACCTTTCCATCACTTGGGAAA
>CAZASC010000174.1:0-6655 GCA_964487695.1 uncultured Victivallales bacterium | reverse complement strand
GAACACGCGGATCGGCACGGACTGCGACTGGATGCCGTAGACCTTGCCAAAGTCGATGGTGTCGCCATGCGAATTGGAAGTGCCGTAATTGCCGCTCAGTGTGATCGAAAACCGCGCAATCTGTGTCGCCTGCGTGGTGTCATTCTGTGCGTAATTGCCTGAAAGTGCTCCTGGTGTAATCATCGTTCCTCCTAGTTATATCCTTGATTCTGTCCGTAAAACCCTTGTCCTCCGCGTGAGTGAGCATACGCTCTCCGCTGTACTGGTCGGCGTTGTTTCAATTTCACATCAGAGTTATTCATCAACAATTTAGCGTCCTTTTCCGCAGCGGCAAGAAAAGTTGCAGCATCCGCATCAGTACGCCCTAAAGCACATTCAGCCGCAATATAGTTGGCGAGCGCCGACTCTGACCGCATGATCGGAACCGGCATGTTTGATGGTGTAATGGTCGAACCATTGCCGAGGATATTGTTGGTTGTCAGAAAGTCCGGCGCATACGCCGCATACTCAATCTTGAAGTCCATCGAATACAGCGACCCGGGGAAAACAAGCGTATCATTGTCCCAGTTGAAAAACCCGTTCCACGGGCGTTTCATACCCTCCGGCAATCCATCAGGGCACAACAGCATTGGCGTAAAACGCATGTTCTGCGTGGTTGCCGAATACGGGACAGCACCATTGTTCTGACGTTCCATAACGCGAAGTGGTGCAATAAAATCCTGCGGCAACAGATCGACAGTTGGAGATGAATAGTAGCCAACTCCATCAAAGAACTGCGTCCATGACAAAGAGTTCATTACAGCAGGGTCAAGGGCTCGCGTTGGAGGATACGCAAGCCCTATAAACCACTTCTTATAGCGCGAATAGCCAAGATTGCAGAGAAACGCCTGTAGGTTGCGCCACGCAGCATTCGTCATCGTTCCCGTAAACGGCTGTACGTCCGTAAATATATCTCCTCCAGCCGATGCGATTGCATCGTTCAGGCGAGTCCGGGCCAGGTTGAGACACGTCTCAAGCATGGGATATGGACTCGTTACAGAAGGAGGAGGAATCCCCATTAACTCACCGTCCTGGGCCTGCCTGGGCCACGTTTCTCAGGTGCAACTACACCAAGTCTTTCGCGCCGTTCCTTGATGCGCTTATATGCCTCTTCATTCACCACATCACCGCAGTTGTAGCAGCTTGGCGCTTCGGGATTGACTGAGGTAAGGCAGTTCGGGCATTGAATCTCTCCAGATGGCTGCCCTTGCGCAAGCCACGGCTTGTCCTTGCCCGTCAGTCCGAGAACCCGCGCACATGCCCCAAACGTCTCAGGGCGGAACATATCGTAGGCCAGCTTGCGGTCACGATCCCATGCTTGATCCATAATGGAAACCTGTTGAGCCGCGTACTTCGCAAGTTCCGCCTTCGCTGCTTCGATTTCCTTGGTCGTTGGTTCCTCTCCCGCAGCGATAAAGACACCTACTCGCCTGCGAGACTGTTTCTTGTCCTGATTGCGTCCTTCACCAAGAATCTCAATCGCAATCTTGCGACCTTCATCCTGAAGCCGCTTCATGGGTTCCCGCTTGTCTCTTGACGGATAAAACTCCTCTTCGAGTTCATGCAGTGGTGTCAAAGACTCCACATATGGCTTGTTTTCAGGGCACGCCGGGATGAAAAAAATCCCCGGAGAGCCGAGGGGAACGAAGTGCGGAAATGGGCCTACGTTGAAGATTCGGACACGGTTTACTTTGAATTGTTGGTTGATCCCCAATTCAGGTGGGATGTTGAGCTTGTTTGCGTTTCCTTTGCGGCGAGCATCAATGTAACCCTTGGTCTGAAAGACAGGAGCTACATCGGGCGCGTGGCCAGAAGCGTTCAAAGCGTCGCCGGGAAGCATCGACGCAACTTTATCTGCGGTCATGGATGGATCAAATACTGGCATGGAGAGTCGGGCCTTTCAGGGACATTACACTGCCCCGTTTCGTTGGCAATCCCGTCATATCGGCGGTGATTGGCGTTCGCAGCGACTTGTGGTTGAACTTCTTTGGAGTACCGGCGAAATTAGCTGCGCGGGCACCAAATAGCGGTTCAGTTTCACGCACGCGGAGGAACCTCTCATCCGCAGCACGTTTCTCTTCCTTCTCATCGAGTTCTTTATTGGCGGCTTTAATTTCAGAATAAGACCGTCCGGCCCCTTTGTTGATAAGGCCAACGATCTTGTCGATAGCGCCTTCGATACCTCCTTGCAGCGTATCTAAGTCAAACGTCCAGCAATGGTTGTAAATCCCACGGCTGGGAAACGGCCCTTCAATCAGCATTCCCGATTGCGGGTCGCGTGGGCCATAATTCTCATATTCGGTCGGGGTCATCTGACATGCTTGCGCCCCAGAAATCCACTTTTCCAAAATCCACACATCTCCAAGATGTCGATAAGTGGGTCGAACATGCCCTCCTACCTCACCCTTTCCGTTTGTCCCAAAGATCATCTTCCTCACGCTTGGCGCATAGACCATGCGAAAGATAGGTTTCCCAAAAGGATTCGTCCCGAACCGCGCAAGGCTGATTGGCCAGTGCGACGGTTCGGGAACGTCAAGCGAATTGGAGATAACAAGCCGCATCAGAAGTTCGTGGGAAGTCCTGTCGGAGCGGTAATACCAGAGAGGAATGCGCCATCCCGACTTTGAACGATGGCCATTTGTCCTTGCCAGATCATGTAGAACACAAGCGATGCGGCGATACCGCCCGACTGCCCATACAGCGGGAAGAGGGTTTGACCGGCCACATCGTAGAAGTCGGTCGGCACGGTTTCGATGCGGAACATATTCTTCTGCACCAGCACGTCCAGATAACCGGGGAGAGCACGGGGATTGACCAGCATCTCGCGGCCAGCGATGGTTGTCGCAGCCTTGCGCTTGAGCATGTCCTCCGAAGTATCGCCCTTCAAGTTGGTGTAGTCGATGCGCTGAACAAGTAAAGCATTCTGTTCCCAGGCATCGCGTACATCGACGTTGCAGTGCCCGAACATGCCCTCGCCGTCAGCCGCTTCCTCCCCCTTCGACAACTCGATCAGGGAGAAGATGGCGCGAACGACCTGCGGAGTCAGGGCACCGTTGACGTTGATGGTGGGAACCAGGTACTTGCCGGGATATGCCGAACGCTGAATGCCGAGCCAGTTGCCGGTGTTGGTTCCGACCTGATAATAGCGCAGGCCGAAGACGCCGGTGTTGGCCGCGCCGGGAGAGCCCGAAACGAGCAGAAGATACCCAGCAGTAATGCCGGAACTGGTTGGGATCGGGTTGGCAAGCCAGATGGTGTTATTGAGGATGTCCGAAGATTCGATGGTGACGGATGCTGTCGGCCCACCAGATGCTCCCAGCGCAGACCATACATCAATGTCCTGGTCATCGAGGAAGAAGTTGGCATTGTTGACCTGGAAGCCAACGATGTTCGAGCCGGACGTGACGGTGGCAACGATGGTGTCCAGTGTGTTTGAGCCGTTGCCCTGAATCACTGTGTCCATGAAGTCGGCAAAGGCTTTCGGCGCAATCGACTTGGTGAGCGTGGCGAAGTCTTCAATCGCCTTCTCATCGGAATCGGTTGCAAATTCAGCTTCGCGGGTATACGACCACGCCATAACGAGCGTTGTGGTCGTTACCTGCCCAGGAACGGTGTTTGGGCCGGAGCCGAGGCCCAGGTCGCCGCCATCCAGATTGCCAACGCGAGGCTTGCCGCCACGGGTAGGCATCGTCGGAATACGGGCAAGACGGTTAGATACTGATTTGGATTGAGTGGACTTAAACTTCTTCCACAGGATGCTGGATTCCAGAGACAAGTCCTCAAGCTCTGGCCGCACATATTCCTGTTGGAGTGCGAGGGTTTGGTCAACTGAGGCTACGCCCATGACGAAATCTCCTATTGGAAATTACGCTCGGAGCGCACCCTTGTAAGCGGGCTGCTTTGTCTTGGCGACCTAGCGGTACTTCTTTTAGCGATTAAGGAACGTCCGTTTACGGTCGGTGCCGTGATCCCTCTAATCGCTTTCGATTCAAATATACACTATGCCATCATCGCCGTCTTTACTTTCCATTTGTGGACGGCTTTCTGCCCAACAATGTAGGCCTCGCCTCGCGCCATCATGCCTGGTCGCTGGCGGTTGTGATCCACCTGAAGCCCTACAGACTTCGGAGGGCCAGAAATCCACTGGACAAGATTCCCGCTGCCATCCTTGACCGGCTGTGACGATATTGCAGGCTTGGTTGTCCCGGTAGCAGGTTTTGTTGTTCCAGCCGTAGTTCGCTTATCAATGACGGCGTTCGTATGTCGAGCCACAATGGAGGGCAGCAGTTTTTGGCCTTCGGCGGCGGCTCTCTTCTCATATTCGCGCCGATTGCCACTCTTGAGATAGCCTTGCATCGTCTGTCCATACTGGCGGTTGGCTGCAAGCCTGGAATTGAACTCTTCTGCAACAGAAGCGCGAATCTGCTTTTTTTCGGCATCCGTCAGCGTAACTTTCCGCGTCGAAGCTACCCGATTCATCTCCGAAACATTCAATTCCTCGTTTGGCTTACCTGCCCGCGCGTTCCACGCCTCCAACCTGTCCGAAAGCCCTGCATCGCCATTATTCTGGCCTACATCAGCCCCATTTTCCGCCGCTGGCTTGGAAGTCGTTGAAATTTGCTTGGATGCCAGTGTTTCCAGTGAGTTGAATGCCTTATAGACCTTCTGCAAAGCCTGAATCACACGATTTTTACCGGGAAAATCAGGAATAGACGGCAAAAACTCGTCTAAAACGGCAAATTCCACCGGAATCCCCTGTGCATTCATAAACGATACCGCAGAACGCGCTATGTAGTTGGAAAATCGGTCGTTATCCAACTCCGCAAGCCGATCCATCGCCTGCGGAACCAGTGATTTAAATGATTCAGGATTGTCTTCCACCATCTCCTGAAGCAAACGAGGCGCACCGGCCTGTATGTCGGCAATAATTCCTGCCAGTTGGTCACGATCCGCCTTCACGGTCTGGATCAGGTCTTCCGTAGGCAGCGACTCTTCGCCTTCACGGACAAGTTGCTGATAGGCTTCCCGCTCGGCCGTAAAGCGGTTGAGATCGCCGCCCGTAGCTTCATCCGCCTTCGCAGCAATGTGAATAGCATTACGAAGTGAACGCTGTTCGGCTGGTGTCAGACCAGATGCCTTCAGTTTGTCTTTGACGGCGCGATAGAGTTCCGCACCACGAAGATGTCCTGTTTCACCTGACTGTGGGGTATCGCCGGAGTCAATAGCGTCCGTGGTTCCAGCATCGGTTACGCTGGATGTGTCGGTTGAAGTATCTACGGAACCTGTGTCGATTGCGCTCGATTCTACTGGCGCATCAAGAACTGCTGCATCGTCTGCCATACTATCGCTCCTTATACTGTTGCAACGCCAGCCGCGCCGGGAGGTTGGGCGACTGGTGCTTGGGCTTTGTTACCACCCTTACCGGGTGTGGCTTGCGGCGGGGGTGCCGCCTGTGGTGCAAAAGGCTGTGGTGCTTGACCCATCAAAGCATGAACTTGCGCATGAAGACGGACATTCTCAACGCCTTCAGGGTTTCCAGCCCCATCCGGCCCCCCAGAGATAATCTCGCGGTAGCAATCCTCAGACGAGAGATATTCCTGGCACCGCTTGTACTCCCACATATGGTAGTCCTCTTGCTTCGGCATGATCGACGGACGCTGTGGAGGCGGTGGTTGATATGGGGGAATAGGTAGACCCTGCGCTTGGGCCTCTATACCCATCTGCGCGTGTTGAATGTTGTACTCATTGACTGCCTGAGAGTTGTCTTCAGGGGCTTCCTTGAGCAACAGGTCAATCTCTCTGGTCTGCTTGCGATACGCCAAAGCAGGAACCAGCGTGAAGTCACTCATGCCCTTCACGCGCAAAATCTCTTCCCAGTTATCCGGCGAACTCAAAAGCTCCATGCCAATCGGCGTCGGCATAATCAGCGGTAGAGTCGCATCCAGGTTAGCTCTTTGTGCCCCAGTCGAATCTGGGAATGTCGAATCGCTGTCCGGTGTGCATTGGAAATTGCCGCGAGTTAGCTTTTCCAGACGAATTGTGATTGTCTGTTTGTCGCCGGTCGCCACAACAATCTCTTTTTCGTGGTCTGGATTCTTCGCTGCCAGCAAAGCCGCTTTCTTAGCCATTCCAGCAAAAACTCTCTGCACCGCAGACCATGTAGGCCCAAGAATCCCGATGGATTGCGTCTTGTCCATTGCCCGCTGCGAAGCTGTCTCATCATGCGGCCCTGCTACGCCTTCAAGAGCGGGTGATGCGCCGGTAATATCCTGCGACAATGGCCCACGATACTCTTCCATGCACTCCTGAAACGACTCAGGAACCGCCATGTCCGGCTCACGGTAGAACGAGTTAGCCAATGTGACTTCTGGCCCTCCCACCGGATTTTTGATGAGATTGAACTGTGCGGGACGCGATTGCTGGTCTACGATGGCATCATAATCTTCCTGATCGCCCCGGAAGTGCGTCATCGGCCAGCCTTTTTCGTAATACTCGCGCTCTGCATTCTTGAAGTCGTTAAAGCCATCCTGCACGATCTTCATTGGCTCCATCAACGCGCCACCAGTAAGCGAGTCGCGCTTCTCGCTCATCACAATGTCAACGCAATCATCAAATG
>CAZASC010000173.1:4092-6656 GCA_964487695.1 uncultured Victivallales bacterium | reverse complement strand
AATGTTATGAAATCCGTCCGCACTCAGGTAGATGGATTGATCGGACGTTTACATTGTTCAGATATTCTTTTAAACACGGAGAAGGCGAAGGTGGCAAAGGAGGAGCTTTGACAGAATGAACAGAATGTTCAGAATGAAAAAAGAGTAGCTTCACATTTTGTACATTTTGTTAATTCTGTCAAAAAAACCCATCTTGTCTGCGCTCTGCAGAGGTTTCGCGCTGACCTGCGCACGCATTTATCAGGAATGAGAACTTGGGTTCGTTTCGCAAAAACACCTTTTTGGGGTGAGATCAATCGGCAAGCCGCTTGAATTGGCGAACAAGGAGGCCCCAATGACTAAATCATGTATTTGGCGATGCATCTTCATGGCGATCGAAGGCGATAAAAACGGGTGCCGTAATTCGTCCAACTTGGATCGTTGAACTGATATGAATCGCTATTGATAGTGTTGCTTACTCCGACCAAAGTCCAGACCGGATTGGCCAAGTTCGTGCAGGCCTCAACATGCACGACCAGACCACTTCCACCGTTAATGACGAATACAAATTGATTCGCCGACACCCCGATGGAGGCCATCAGCAAATCACCCGGAGGTGGCTGGTAAGTAAACTGCGTGGTTGGAAAGTCATCGAACGTAGCCCCCCAGCCCGTAGATCCCTGCACGTTATAGACGGTGAGGTTATTGTCATTCTGAAACACCGAACCATCGGTAAGGTTACCCCCCGTTACGGCATTGCCGAGGAAAAACACCCCAGTCAGATTTGGGCACTGTGCAAACGCTGAATTCCCTATAAAGGCAACGCTTGCTGGAATCGTCACGGTGATCAGACTGCCGCATGAATTAAAGGCAGAGTCTCCGATATTTGTTACGCTGGATCCGATAACCACATTGGTCAAATTGTTGCATTGAGAGAAAGCGCTATCGGTGATGATCTTTACACTATTCGGCATTGTATAGCTGCCAACCATGCCTTCAGGACACGCTATGAGAATAGTCTGATTGTTATTGAACAAAACCCCATTGAGACTGCTATAGGCCACGTTGCCGGTAACTACGTTGTATGATTGCAGACTCGTGCATTCACTGAATGTTGCATCCTGAATATTCGTGAACCCTGAGCCCAGCGAAGCATTTGTTAAACTCGAACAAGCTTCGAACGCAGAGTATCCAACGCTGCTCACGCCGTTTGGTATCACAATATTCCCAAGATCTGTGCACTGGTAGAAAGCGTAATCACCTATATTTGTGACACCAGCACCTATAATAACGTTTGTCAACCCGTTACAGGCATCAAAACACCAACCACCTATACTGGTGACACCGTTTGGAATGGCAATATTGAGAAGGCTACTGCATCCGTAGAAAGTCCAGTCTCCAAGGCCGGGCAGATTGGAGCCAATCGTCACATTGGCGAGGCTCGTACAATCATAGAACGCGAGATCCCCAAGGTTAACAAGGCTGTTTGGCAAAATCATGTTCTTCAAACTCGTGCAATCTTCGAATACGCTATCTCCCATGCTTTTTACGCTGGTTCCGATGGTTGCGTTGGTCAAGCTGGTGCATCCAAAGAAAACTGAGGCTCCAATGTTCGTAACGCCATTGGGAATGACAACACTCGTCAGGCTGGTGCAGCCTTGAAAAGCGCTGTCACCGATGATGTTGACTGCCGCATCTATCGTCACGCCTGTCAGGCTTCCACATTGATTAAAAGCGCTGTCACTGATTATCGTTACGTTGTTGGGAATCGTGTAGCTGACTTTGCCCTGAGGGCATACTAGAAGCGTGTATTGACCTTTATCAAGCAAAGCGCCACCGGAACTGCTATAGTTGGAATTTCCAAAATTAACCGTTATTGAGGTCTGATGGGCACAGCCATCAAACGCAGAGTTTCCGATATCAGTGACACCTGAGCCTATCGTCACGCTGATCAAATTTGTGCAATATTGAAATGCGGAATTACCGAGAACCGTTACACCGTTGCCTATCGTAACATTGGTCAGCCCCATGCAGGATTGAAAGATCGAGCTCCCGACGGTTGTGCCATTGGTGTTGCCTGGAATCGTGACGTTCTTCAGACTATTGCAGCCCGAAAATGCGCCACCCCAAATACTCGTTATGCTGCTGGGAATAGTTAGACTGCTCAAACTGCCGCAGCCATAAAATGCATTATACCCGAGAATTATCATGCTGCTGGGGAGCGTCACGCTGGTAAGATTCCCACACCCCGAAAAAGCATTATCACCAATACTGCTGACGCTGTTGCCAATTGTGACACTGATCAGTCCACCGCACTGATAGAATGCCGAACCTCCAACACTCGTCACGTTGTTGGGAATTATCACGTTCGTAAGACTTCCGCATTGATAGAACGCAGAATCACCGATGGTAAGCACTTTAGGACTGGGAATTGTGTAGGTGCCAGCTTTGCCTTGCGGGCATTCTATGAGTATAGTCTGGTTAGTGTTGAACAGAACCCCCGCCGAACTACTGTAGACTTGATTTCCGAAATCTACCGTTATCGAGGTCTGGTGTGTACAACCATAGAACGCCCCGTTCCCAAT
>CAZASC010000173.1:0-4082 GCA_964487695.1 uncultured Victivallales bacterium | reverse complement strand
GAGTCGCTTTAATCAAGTTCGTGCACCCTTGGAACGCTGACCCGCCGATAGTTGTGACACCCGTGCCTATTGTAACGTTTGTCATTGCCAAGCACGCCTGAAACGCAAAGTTCCCGATGCTGGCGGCGCCAGTGCTGGGAATGGTGACGTTTTTCAGGCTGGCACAATTATAGAATGCATCGTCGCCGATGCTCGTCACGCTGGACGGAATCGTCACGAACGCCATGTTTGTGCATTGATAGAAAGAACTCCCGCCTATGCCAGTAACACCGTTAGGGAGAACAATGCCTGGCAGATTTCCGCATTGATAGAAAGTCTCGTATCCGATGTTCGTAATACCAGTCCCAATAACGACATTTGTAAGGCTGCTGCATTGATAGAAAGTCTCCTGCCCCATACTGCTAACGCTATTGGGAATTGCTATGCTGGATAAGTTCGTGCATTCAGCAAACGTCCAGTCGCCAATGTTAGTGACACTATTGGGAATCGTAACTGTGGCCAATCGCGAGCAGAGTTGATAGGCTGAGGCACCTATTCTCGCGACACTGTTCGGAAGCACAACACTGGGCACATTGGCGCATCTATAGAATGCATCGGCGCCGATACTTATGACACCTGCGCCCATCACAAGGTTGGTCAGGCCGGTGCATTGGTAGAATCCGCTGTTCCCAATGTTTGTTACGCCTGCGCCAATAGTCACATTGGTAAGACTAACGCATTCAAAGAACGCATCGTCGCCCACGACGGCGACGCTATTGGTGATTGTGTAATTGCCGGCTTTACCTTCAGGGCATGCGATGATTTCCGTCTGGGGTTTGTTAAACAGGACTCCAGCCGCGCTGCTGAAGTAGGCATTCGTCGAGGCTACAGCTATATTTGTGAGGCTGAAGCAGTAGTTGAACACTGAGTTTCCAATGCTCGTGAGGCCAGCGCCTATCGTCACATTGCTAAGGCTCGAACAATATTGGAACACCGAGTTCCCTATGGAAGTAACACCGGCGCCAATAGTGGCGTTTGTCATGCTCGAGCAGTATTCGAATGCATAGTCCCCGATGCTGGTCCCTGCTGCAGCACCAGGAATTACAATCTTTATAAGACTACCGCAGTCGGAGAAGACCGAAGCCCCGATGTCCGCCACGCCAGTCCCTATGGTGGCGTTGGTCAGGTTCCAACAAGATTCGAATGCGGAGTCCCCGATGCTGGTGCAACTGTTTGGGATCGCAATGCCGATCAGGCTGCTGCAACCATAGAAAGACTGGTATCCGATACTGGTAACGTTGGTGCCAAACGTGAGATTAGTAAGGACGTCGCACGTGTAGAATGCGTTGTCCGCTATGCTTAGAACGCTGTTAGGCACAGTGTAGCTCCCCGCTTTGCCCTGAGGGAAGTAGATGAGTGTGGCCTGGCTCTTGTCGAACAATACTCCCGCCAAACTGCTATAGAAGGAGTTATTGGTGTCTACGTTTATTGAGACCAAATTGACACAGCCGAATACAGCGTTCCCAATGGTAACGACGTTGGATCCAATCGTTATGTTCGTTACACTGGCGTATGGATTAAATGCGCTGTCTGCTATGCTCGTTACCGGCAAGCCATTGAGAGTGGCCGGGACACTTACAGTACCGTCCAAACCACTGCATCCGGTGATCGTGATCGTGTTATCCCCATTTATCGTGTAGACAAGGTCATCGGAGAGACCGGCACTTTGAGCCGCTATAGGAGCCGCAAGTAAGAAAAGCGCAGAAAGTCGTGCCGTCCAGCAAATCCTCGCCAACAGCCAGCTCGATTCTGCCCCACCTAATTTTATTTGCGCAATCTTCAACAGCATCTTCATACTTCTCCTCGCCATATCCTGGTTTAAGCGCGAGATGGTCATATCCTCATCAATCTCGATAAAATCCTTGTGGTACTGGAACCAAGTCCAGACACCTCGATTCGCAAAATCAGACTGTAGTGCCAAAGGCAAAACAACCATGCAACCGCACCCGGTTACTTTCCCCTATATCATGGTGCAATTTTACTCCTTACCCCATGGTAGAGCAACTTCTTTCCCGACGCTTCTTTGTTCGGCACCGACATGACACAAGGCAACATTTGTCCTTCAATCATGCACGCATGCGGGTCTATTCAGCGCCAGACTGCAGCGAAACAAATGTCAAAGCCATTTGAACTGCCGCACGAATGAACGCCCCGTGTAGGAATCACGATAAACCGTTGCCAAGGCGTGCTTCTCGGCAAGCACCGTGCCGTCGCTGCCAACAACCTGCGCAGCAAGAACGATCTCAATAACATTGTTTCGGAATGAAATCATATCAGTTAGCTTTCGAATTGGATCTTGTCGCTGTATTTCGTTTATTTGCCCTGATCCAGATGTATCTTTGACGATATTCGTGAATGCTTGCGCCATCTCGTCACCCTGCTCTGGAGCTCCCGAAGTAAAGAGCGACTGGAATGACCAGAATCCATTCGTCGCAACTCCCTTCTCGATAAGAGTGTTGACAAGATCCTCAACCTTCTTCCAGTACACTGGGTCATCGCTCTTAGACAACGTCTGTCCAAACGGCGGTTTGGTCGGGTCGTAGACTCCCTTTGAATTTGTCAGTCCTATCCCCATGTTGTTGTAGATCGCAAGCAGCACATCGGCATTAGTCGTATCGAGACAGACCAAACCATTCGTCGGACTCAGCGTCTGTGAACCGGGCGCATACGCACTCGTATCCCTCACCGTCATCCTGTCTAATATAAAAGCGCCATAATCATAACTAAGAATGTTGACAGTCTGCCAGAACGCGTTGGTCAGATTTACTTGGCTCCCGTCACCTGTGTCTTCCCCTTGGACGTCTCCTGTGCGTATGTGCCCGATCTCCCCAATCGTTTCCATCAGGCCATTTCGCCAGAAAGCAGGAAGCCCTTGTTTGACATATACCCTTCCACTTGGAGCAGTACAGGTCCATGCTGCTGTGCAACAATTTGTCGTTGGCGGTGGGTTATTTACGGGTGCGGGACCATCAAAACCGTAATACTCCTTACCTGAAACCCAACTCCTCCAATACTTGGCAACACAGTTTGCGCGAGGATCATTTACCTGATAATCCCATTCGTTGGTAAACAAGATAAAGCTCTGTTGTCCTACATCTTCTGCATTCCGATTCATTGCTTGATTCACAATATAGAAGTCTCGGTGAGATGTCGGAACCGACTTAGTCGCGGGTCCATTAACCCCCGGATTGTATGCAACATTGTTTTGAACCTTGATAACCTGAGCCTCGAAATATATCGAGTTGCTTGATGAAAGCGGAGCATTGGCAGGAAATTGAATCCGGCTAGCAACGGGTGAGGAATAGGTTCGGAACTGGGGAGATTGTCCATCATAATTATAATAACTCATGTTGCCAATGGCAGCCTCAAAACTGTAAGGAGATTTGAAGACAGGGCCCCCAGGATTAAGCTTATCAGTTATCGAGTAATCCCACCATCCATCAATATCGTTCTGATTAGCGTCCAGATTAACATCATTGCCCGGCACAATGTTAAAGGTATTCGTCATTACACCCACAAGAAGGCCGAATCCATCGGTTGTTTTGACGGCCTCCGGATAAAACATGTATTGAAGCTTAACGACTACTTCATAGATGTTATTAGTTTGTCCTGGAACCTTATGCACATAAACCTCGCTAATGAGCGGTGTGTCCTCGATCGGTTGGTCATCCTCATATTGATAATCTGAATCTTGAGTTATGATTATCTGTGGGATTCTGTCAGGGTCGAGATAGTTGATCAAACAGCACGCTATATACTTCCAGTGGGTTGGATCCGTATACAGGGGAGTTAAGGAAGCGAAATCCCCCTGCCCACTTATACAATTGTATAAATTATTGTAATAATCCTTGAATTGTTGCGTTGGCGTTCCTTGCGAATTTTGCGGGAGGTTGAATGGGGATAGATAGTGATAAGCATTTTGCCAATTCGGCTCATAGTGCCCTTTTGCGACCTTAAGCGAGGTCTTCCATTCCGGACAATTGGTGATGCTGTTAATGTTGAATTTAGGAAGGAGATTGATGTTCCTGTTCCCAAGTTGGGTT
>CAZASC010000172.1:0-6774 GCA_964487695.1 uncultured Victivallales bacterium | reverse complement strand
CCATTCCTCGCCCTGCTCGGTATGCCGGCGTAAGCCATGATCGACCCATTCCCACACACAGCCCCCCAGCAGACGCGGATATTGACGAATCGCGTCCCAATACTCCTTCAAATTGCCCGGTCCATTGCCCATAGCGTGCGCATACTCGCACATAAAATATGGGCGCGGGTCTTCTGTGCGCTTCCCCTCCGCGATGATGAAATCGACCGTGGGGTACATCTGGCTGAAGACATCCACCACCGGGGCTTCGCGCTTCGGGATAGTGCCCCGCCAATCCTGCTGTTGGTACAGCGGGCTGGATGTATCCCCCACCAGCGCTTCCTGCGCGCATTCATAGTGGATCAAGCGCGTGGGGTCGGCTTGCCGGATCCACGCCGACATCGCCTCATGATTCGGTCCAATGCCCGATTCATTGCCCAGCGACCACATGAGGATGGAAGGATGGTTCTTATCGCGTTCCACCATTCGCGCCGCACGCTCGACGAACGCGTCCTGCCACGCCGGGTCTTTCGTCAATTGCGCCCAGTCGCCCACCAGGCCAAAGCCATGCGTTTCGATATCCGTTTCATCGATGACATAGAGGCCATACTGATCGCAGAGATCAAGCCAGCGCGGATCATTCGGGTAATGGGACGTGCGCACCGCGTTGATGTTATATTGTTTCATCAGCGTGATATCCTGCTGCATCGAGGCCAGCGACACCGCATACCCGAGGTCAGGATGCGTGTCGTGGCGATTCACCCCACGCAGTTTGATCGCGTTACCATTCACCAGCACCTGAAAATCTTTCACTTCGATCTTGCGGAACCCCACCGCGCAACGTTCGACCTCGATGACCTGGCCATCCGGCCCGCTGAGGATGAACAGCAGCGTATATAACGCGGGATCTTCCGCCGACCATTTGCGCGGGGCGTTCACCGCCATCTGCACGGTGAGTGGCTTTTCCTCGTCAGCTTGCAGGCAGAGCGTGTCCGGAAAGGACTGCGTGACGATCTTCTGACCATCGCCATCGAATAATGTCGCCGACAGCGCATAGCCTTCGCATGGCATTGCGGTGTAATTCTTCAGGGAGGCACTGAGGCGAAGCTCAGCGTTGTGATAGCGCGCATCCAGCTCAGTGCGCACCGCAAAATCTCGCAGATGTAGGCCCGGCGTCGCGAAGAGCGACACATCGCGGAAAATACCGCTCAAGCGCCACATGTCCTGGCATTCCAGATAGCTGCCATCAGACCATTGGAACACCTGCACGGCCAACGTGTTGTCTCCCGCGTGCAGATAGGAGGTAATATTGAATTCGGACGGGAGGTGGCTCCCCTGGCTATAACCGACCTGTTGCCCGTTGACCCAGACGTAAAAAGCGGAGACCACGCCGGCAAAATGCAAGAAAATCTGCCGTCCCGCCCAATTGCCAGGCAACGCGAAGGTCCGCCGGTAGCAGCCCACCGGATTCTCATTCGGCACGCGCGGAGGATCGACGGGATAAGGGTAAGCCACATTCAAATACTGTGGACGCCCATAGCCCTGCAATTGCCAGTTGCTCGGAACGGGGATGGTCTCCCACTCCGCGGTCGAACAGGTTTCCGCCCAGAAGTTCGCTGGGATCGCCTCCGGGGACTCCGCGTAATAAAACGCCCATTGCCCATTGAGCAAACGGATATAGGGGGATGTCCCCCGTGCGCCCTGCAATGCCGTTGCGACGTCCGCATAAGGCGTCAACGTCGCGTGCGCCGCTTCGCGGTTCCGCGCCAGCAAGGCGGGGTTTTCCCAATCAAGGGGCAAGTCAGTAAATGCCGGCATCTATTGTTCTCCTGGTCCTGAAATAATTTCGCGCGTGTCTAAACCACGCAAGTGAATCAAATGCTATTTCGGGCTGCACAGCCCGATTCCTTCCCCGGTAAAACAACAAGCTTTCGACCCCGGCGAATCCGCCGGGGTCGATTGACATATCCGGAACGCCGTGCAGCGCTCTCCATCTCAGATCCTTGTTAAGCTTTTGCGGCGGCTTTGATCATCTCAGCGAAGGAAGGTTTCAATGCCGCGCCGCCAACCAGTGCGCCATCGATATCCGACTGCGCCATAATGTCAGCGATATTGTCCGCGTTGGCGCTTCCTCCATACAGAATACGGATATCGTCGGCTGCCGCGCCAAACATAGCGCGCACAGTCTGCCGAATGACGGCAATCACGCGATTCCCTTCGCCTGGATCACATACTTTGCCCGTGCCGATCGCCCAGACCGGCTCATAGGCGATCACCATGGAAGCCACCTGATCAGCTTTCAGGTTGGCCAGTCCCCGGCGAATCTGACCGGAGACCACTTCATCGGTGACCCCGCGTTCCCGTTCGCCAATGGTTTCCCCACAGCACATGATTGGCGTGAGGCCATAGGAAAATGCCGCATGCACTTTCGTATTGACCACAGTATCATTGTCCCCGAAGGCCAACAGCAGTTCATCGCTCCAACCGGACGGTAACACGCCGAAACGCCCACGACGCTCAGAATGCCCGATGATCGCATAATGGCAGGCGACATCTTTCAGCATCGCGCCGGAAATCTGTCCGGTAAATGCGCCTTTCGGCTCCCAAAACATATCCTGGGCGCCTAATTTAATAGCGCTGCCCGCCAGGGCGGCGCCGATAGGATGCAGCAACGTGAAGGGAGGACATACCGCCGCTTCGGCGCCATGCACCCCTGCAAGAGCGCTCTTCAAGCTCTCCACGAGGGCGACGCCATCGGCGATCGTCATGTTCATTTTCCAGTTACCGGCGATAAGTGGGATACGCATAGTTCAATCCTCATTCGAGAAGCATGCTTGTGCAACGGCGCACAAGAAATGGTACATCAGCAATATCAACATTTCGTCCAGGCGCCCCTGGGCGCGTGCGCAATCTCGATATTGCTGCGGCAATCGATACGTCAAAAAGGCGCCCCGCGATTGATCGCGGGGCATAAGCAGTCCACGGGAAATCTCAAAAAGAGATGACGCCGACAAGATTTCGCCTCGCGACACACGGGATGTCGGTCCGCAAAGCCCTATAGACGCTACCGCCCGCATATCGGCAAGCAAAGGAAGAGATCATCCCCCATGAGATTTTCCCCGCGGGCTGCCAGGGGGGTTATCCAGCCACGAAAGGCATCAAAGCCATATGTCGCGCACGTTTGACGGCCACGGCAACTTTTCGCTGATGCATGGCACATGCGCCGGTGATGCGTCGAGTTTTCATCTTCCCATGCTCGGTCACCATCGAACGAAGACGCCCGAGGTCTTTATAGTCAATCGTTTGTACTTTATCGACGCAAAACTGGCATACTTTGGGTCGCATACGGCGAAAGCCGCGCGCTGCGCCGCCACGCTCACCACCATGATCTCGATCACGTGCAGAGCGTGGAGAATTCTCGGCGGAAGTCATAATTATTCTCCTCCAGGCATCAACACCACGTCCACAGACTTCATTCACCATCTGCGAGTCGGTATTTACCTGATGTTATTCACGACGTGCGCGGAAGATTTCCGCGGTATCGTCGTTCAAGTGTTAATTTAAACACGCAGGCGGCAAAGTCACCCTATCGCGAATGACGCTGGCGATACGGTCACCCCGACTGGCACTCGTGTTTGGTAAAGCAAATTACTGATCGGCAAAAGGATCCGTAATATCTGGCACATCAAAGTCCGGCGTCATTTCAGCCACGGCTGGTTCCGCGGGAGCCACTTCATGATGTGGCGGAGTCGCGCCGCGCGGGGCGACGCCTTCGCGGTCCCCTTGCTCTCGCGGTTTATCCAATGCCCGCACTTGCTCGGCCACAACTTCGGTGCTCCGGCGTCGTTCGCCTTCCTTTGTTTGCCATTGTCGAACCTGCAAACGACCATCCACCAGCACCAATCGGCCCTTACTGAGGTAGCTATTCACAAATTCCGCACTCTGACGCCAGGCCACAACATCAATAAAATCCGTCTCTCGTTCCCCTCCCGAATTCATGAAGGGCCGATCGACAGCCACGCGAAAGTTCGCCACCGCGACACCACTCGGAGTATATTTCATCTCCGGGTCCGTACATAACCTTCCAACCAACACTACTTTATTTACCATCGCGGATCTCCTTGCTACAAATCGTCACTATTCATCACGGCGCAGGATCATATGACGCAATATCGGCTCAGTAATTTTCATTTGTCGGTCAATTTCGGCAACCAGAGCAGGGGTGCCCTGGAAATGAACTAGCACATAGTAGCCATCATGGAAGCCGCGCAGAGTATAAGCTAGCTGCCGGCGTTCCCAACGGTCGGTCTTTTCTACCGTGCCTTGCATGGAACTGACAAGCTCGTTGTAGCGGTCTACCAGAGCGGTTTGCTCTTCTGCAGAGAGGGTCGGTTGAAGAATATACATCAACTCATATGGACGCATCGAATAACCTCCTTCCTTCGGACAATTTCAGGCTCACTCCGGCGGAATGAGCAGGAAGGGAGCACGGGAACGATCCCAATGCCCTGTTCCACAAATAGTGGAACAAACGAACCGGCGACACCGGTCCATTCACACTTATGCATCATAACAAAATGTCAGGAAAGTTGCAAGGGGTTAGGGGGTCAGCCTCTCGTGGTCCGAATTACTCCCCGTCTGATGCCGTACGATTTCCCCGTAGAGCATGTAGAGCACATCTTCCGAGATGCTGGTCGCATGGTCGGCAATGCGTTCCAGATAGCGCGAAACGGATAGCAGCTGCAGATAGGTCTCCATTTGATCAGGATTTCTACGAATCGCATCGGACACCAGGGAATACATCTGCCGGTTGATATCGTCCACGTGTGTATCGAGCGCTGGTACTTCTTTAGCGATGGTTGCATCGAGGTTGATCAACGCATCCAAACATTTGCGTAGCATCTCCCGTGTCGTATCCGCCATGCTCACCACATCAAAAGGGGATACCACGGGCGCATGCGTCGACAGGTAATAGGCGCGTTCGGCGATATCAACCGCGAGATCGCCAATTCGTTCGAGATCATTATTGATTTTCATCACCGTAATAATGAAGCGCAAATCACTGGCGACCGGTTGATAGAGCGCGAGCACTTTCAAACACTCTTCTTCCAGGTCCACTTCGCGCATGTCAATTTCGCTATCTGCGGTAATGACGACTTTCGCGCGCGTCTCATCCCGTTCCTGCACCGCCTGCACGGCTTGCTGCACGCCCTCTTCCACCAGTGCGCTGATCGCTAACAAGCGTTTTTTTAATTTTTCAATTTCAAAACGCAGACGATTTGACATGAAATCACTCCTACCTACCCGAAACGTCCGGAAATGTATTCTTCAGTTTTCATCTCCGTCGGATTCGTAAAAATACGCTCGGTTGGTCCATATTCGATCAGATGGCCTTCGAAAAAAAACGCGGTGAAGTCGGAGACGCGCGCGGCTTGCTGCATGTTGTGCGTGACGATGACGATCGTGTAATCGCCACGTAATTCGCCGATGAGATCTTCTATCCTGGCAGAAGAACGCGGATCCAGCGCCGACGCCGGTTCATCCATCAATAGAATTTCCGGATCGACCGCCAGAGCACGTGCGATACACAGACGTTGCTGCTGACCGCCGGAAAGCGCCATGGCGCTTTCATGCAACCGCGTCTCCACTTCATCCCAGAGACCTGCGCGCGTCAGACTGCGTTCCACGATATCGCTTAGCTCCGCTTTGCCATGAATGCCGTGAATGCGCGGGCCGAACGCGACATTCTCAAAAATCGATTTCGGAAAGGGGTTGGCCTTTTGAAACACCATCCCCACACGCTTACGCAAGGTCACCACATCAAGACCATTCCGATATAAATCTTCATTATCGATCAACACGGAACCATCAATATGTGTCCCGGCGATGATATCGTTCATGCGATTCAAGATGCGCAAGAATGTCGACTTGCCACAACCGGAAGGTCCAATCAATGCGGTCACCTGCCCGGGAGGGATCGTCATCTGAATATCAAACAGGGCTTGAACTGGCCCATAGAAAAAATTAAGATGTTCGACCTCAATGCAGCCGCGACACGTCGCGACGGAATTTATATTCACGCGAGCATTATAGCCAACAATTGTTAGGGTTTTGTTAAGGAGAACATCCACGGACGAAATATTACAGACATTGTCATTAGCCCGCATTATTCATGAATGCTCCGCATCCGGGCTAACCTCCGTTGCGCGGGAGCAAGATAGAAAACACGCTACCCTGGCCCTGGGTGCTGGTGACGGAGACACTCCCACCATGCGCCTGAGCGATATGCTTGACGATCGCCAGCCCCAGGCCTGTACCGCCAAGTTTGCGGCTGCGCGCTTTATCGACGCGATAGAAACGCTCAAATAGCCGTGGCAGGTGTTCCGCGCCGATCCCGCAGCCCGAGTCCGACACGCGGATAATCATGGCGTCGCCTTGCGGGACAACCTGAATATCTACCGCGTGGCCGGGATCACTATATTTGATGGCATTATCGATCAGATTCACGACCGCTTGCTCCAGCAACGGCGGGTTACAGCGAATGTGCACTCCCTCCGGACACGCAACATGCAGGGCGATCTGTTTGGCGTCAGCCTTCACGCTACACACCTGTACCGCCATGGCGAGCACTTCCGCGATCTTCTCATCCTCCATGCCGATATCTGAGCGTTCAGTGTTCTGCTCAATGGTCGACAGCAACAGTAAATCCTCGATAATGACATTCAAGCGATCAACCTGTTTATCGATGACCTGCAAGAAGTGTTCGGCATCCTCACGATGATTTAACGCGCCATC
>CAZASC010000171.1:1326-6850 GCA_964487695.1 uncultured Victivallales bacterium | reverse complement strand
ATAATCTCAGGCCCAGCCGCGCCCGTCGCAACCCCGGGTCGCTTGTTCAAATGTGGCTCTAATCTCCCCGAAACAAGGTGGAAAGTCAAGCCCCGCAACAGATTCACAAATCTTCTTCGCCAGCTCCCGCAAAAAGATTTTACCTCTAATGAAACCATGGATATTCTTTATGTTTTCCTAATCCTCTGGTCTCGTCTGCTCTCAACAAATCCTACTGTTTCCGTAATATTTTTTACGATTGACGGTGTGTCGATTCTAGCCTAAGTTGACTGTGCATTTGAGTGATGAAGCAAGTACGTGTTGGGGTTAATCGAAACTTCCTGGCTCAACAAACTGGCGATATTGCGCGACAGAACGACATTTCATAAAGGGAGACGATTATGAAGAATTCGTCGATTGTTTTTTCAAGTCCGAGACTCGCCAAAGATGTCGTTAAGATTTTCGGCAACGACACGCAGACTGTGGAAGTTCGGATGCGTTCCGACAAAGACGTCTCCCAATTCATCAGGAAGATTGAGAATGCCTATAAAAAGACATCAAAGAGCCGACTGATCTTTGCCTAGTCCAATTTTCCTAACAGTGATGCCATGTCCCAGCCTGAAATTCACAGACTTGTCCAATCAGAGTCCTGTGAAATTGTTGACCTCAACCGTCCGTTCTCCAATTTCGATTATGTGGAAGATCATTTTGGCGGGAACGACGCCATTCGCCGACTCTTTTCGCTCTCTCGGAGGAACCACTGTAACATACTCGTGAGAGAAGATATTCCAGCGTCTGGGCTCATTGAAAACGAGAATAATGAAATCTATGGAATGTATTCCAACTTTGAGATGCGTAAGCTCATCAGGCTCACGTTTTGGCGTGAGTTTGATGAGCGGAGACCTAATCAGAATAATCTTGTCGGTTATGCCATCTTGAAACGCGATGTGGTTGCGGACATGGCAGTTGATCGTTGGCACGTTTTTGAATCTGTCATGCCGAAGTATCGGCATCCTCACAACTGTGTGCCAGCCTCCAGAAACTATAGGGTAAGTGTTGATGGGAATGAATTCAGTGTTAATGGTGTCATGTATTGTCAACAGAACGGCCTAAACAAGGCATGTGCACAGGTCGCTCTAAAAAGCTTGTGCTCCCTCCACATGCCGGACACAAATCTGTCGTTCCAGAGAATCAACGAACTTGCCGAATGCGAGGAACCATCCAAGGGATTGAGCGTTACCCAAATCAGGAATGCCCTTGACGGTTTACACGTGCAGTATAGAGATGTTGATTATACTAAGGTTGGAGGCAATGCGCGTCAAGATCTCCCCTACCAGAAGTATCTTTATGCCGGTATTGAGTCCGGCGGAGGGGCACTCTTGGGCTTTCGTTTTGCCGGTCAAGCAGCGCATGACGAACGACACATTATCCCGTTTTTCGGCCACACGTTCAACCAAGACACTTGGGCGCCAGATGCCGATGTCGCCTATTTCCACGTTGGTGACCAGACCAAGTATATTCCCAGCGAATCATGGATGAGCAGTTTCATAGGTCATGACGACAATTTTGGCTCGGATTACTGCGTTCCTCGTTTCTATGTGAGCCCCGAACAAACCGACTACGTGGTCGAATTATTCGCACCGGGGATTCACTACAGTGGCATGGTTGCTGAGGCAATTGGCGTTGACTATCTATATTCGATATTGACGAATCTTGAAGATCCCAAGGAGAAATGGCTTCAGCGACTTGTCAACTCTGCGCAACAACAGAAGGTGGTTCTTCGCACAGTCGCCTTGGACAAACACCAGTACATTCAGCATTTGCGTTCTGCAAGGGATTGGGAGGAAAAGAGAGAAGCTGGCGCTATATCGGGTTTCCTTGAGAAGCATCTTCCAGCTCATTTATGGATGGTTGAAGTCTCCATTCCGCAACTTTTTCCGTGCAATCAACGGAAACTGGGAGAGATCGTATTGAATGCCAGTACGCAGCCAAAGTTTCATCGCGATTTTTCCGCATTCATCTTGTCTCGATTGCCTGAAAAATATGTATTCCTGCAGAAAGTTGATGATAAAGGAGATCCCCATTTCTTGACGACACCAAGCAATCTGAAGTCTCACACGAAACTGTTCTTCAAGCATTGATGAAGATAATGGCCTTTTGCAGAATCTTGGCGCACACGGAATTGCTGGCCGAAGCTATGCAATGCTCTGTAGAAATCTACGCACAATGTGATAAGCCGGTTCATAACAGGCGCTCGCCTCCCGACTGGGCACGAGTTCCCCGTGAAAGAGGCAGCATCGTAACAGATAGATGACTTCGCCAAAGCCGGCGAAGAGTTCGTCTGGTGTGCACTTGAAATCATGCGCACCACACTTGATTGGAGTCAGCTGCCCCATAGTCAGCAAATCGCCTATGATCTTGGGATTCACATTACGGTAGAGCGCCAGGAGTTGCCCACGTTGATTTGCATTCAGATTACTCTGAAAGTCCGCGTTAGCTTCCAGTTCTGCAGGATCGAAGGAAGGTTGCGTGAAAAACAGCAAAACAGCACCCCTACGATTCGAGACTTTGCTAGTGACTTGCTTTGGGGACACGCCAGCTCCCCCTGGAGACACCTCAAATGTGAGACCATAAATGTTTGTCGTTTGCGAGGTTGGTACGTTCTCCCTCAAATAAACATTTGTCAGGGTGATTCGCTCCTTATTCGGATCCTTTCCACTGTGAAGATGGAAGTTTTCCAAACGGTGGTGAAGAAGTCCGACATCAGCTCTCAACTGCTCGGCTTCCTCACTGGAAGCTGTAAGAAGGGGGATGATCTTACTTCGGACCACACTTGGTTGCCACTTGAACTCGTTAATGATCTTTCGGTCCTGGTTCTCATTGTAGGCGCTTCGATACCACGCGTTGAACGCAAGCCAGGCGTTTACGAAAGCACCAAGATAGTCCACGGCTGAAAGCTGTTCCCAACGGTCTCGATTCTCAATGTAGATGTTTGGCATAACTCATTTCTCCCCATGTTCCGAAAGATACTTCAATGCCGCCGATTCCGATTCCTCAATAGCGATTTCCACCGCTCGCTTCGCCTGCTCCAACAACGCGTGTCCCCGATTGCGGGCGACATGAGCCATCTCGATCTTCTTGCGTATTTCCAGTTGAATCGGCTTGGGCGCTTTCCAGACCACATAATCGGCGACTACATCGGGCCGCAATTCGATCTGCCCAGATGAGCCGCTGTATCCTTGCTCCGTTTGCATGAGTCCGGCCCTGCTGTTTAGGAAGCAGGCTAGATAAACTGGATCCAGCTGGTCGTCTGGTCGGATGATGGCGACGTGATTATCGGCGACCGCTTGAACATCCATGAGCAGACACTGGCAGCGACCAATGGTTACGCGGCCGGTAGAATTGAGAAGCACGTCGCCCTTGCGAATCACTCCTTTTGCTTGCCCATCCGTGTCATTTTCAATCAACGATGAAGATGTGTATCGGTTCTCACTTAGCTCAACCTCCGTCGCACCAACATGCTGACTGTTCACAACGAGCATATCACCGCCTTCCACATACTGCGGCGAGATTCCCCGCCTAATACGTTCGGTAACGACGCTCCCAAGTCGCACGGAACCCATGGCACGGAACTTTGCAAAGAGCGCTTCGTAGATGGGCTGGAAATATTCCGCGTCGAATCGTCCTGCGATAAAAACGTCCGAGGCATAACGGGTGTAGGTCAACGGTTCTGGCGGTTTCCAATTATCAAGCCCCAAAGTGCTGAGAAGTATTTCTTCGGCACCTTTCGTTGCTTCCCTGCCGGACGATACTGAGACGTAAGATTCATTCACAAGTTCCTGAATTTTCGATTGCACATCGCGTCCCAATATCGGCACGTTGAGGCTGCGAACCTCGGGAAGATTCATGTTGTACTGCCCCGTTGGGCGCGCAATGCGTCGAACTTGTTTGTGACCGTACCTGCCAGCGAGAAAGGAAAACAGGTATGCGGAATTGATACGCTTGTCACCAACTCTCATCAATGCCATCGCTTGGGTAATGTTCGCCTTCGGAAAATCCTCCGGCACGTAGGCGACACGCCCAATGACATCCGTGCTAGCTCCAACGATATTAATAAGCACGTCTTGAGGCTGCAGAACCGTGTCCTTCATTTCCGCCGAAAGCTCATCAGTGATATAGTAGAATTCGCCTTCGATCACTGATGATGGAAGCACACTGTTACGAATGTTATCGGTCTTCAGCAGAACAACACCCGACCGAAGATCATCGTCTCGATCAGGCGGTGTTGTCCCACTGCGGACGACACAAGCATCGCCAACAGAAGTGATGGGTGCGCCTAGATCACAAACCAAGAACTCCTTGCGAAAGAACTGGTTATCGATCCTGAATGTTGGACTGCTTGCAACAACCTCTGACAACTTGAGAACGCTGATATCTAGCCCCTTCAACAGCGCCTTGTAATGGGCACCGTCAAAGGGGCGATTCAAAAAAAACTTAACTTCTCTTTGGCGGCAAACTCGGCGAATGCCTCGGCGATGCCTTCGGGGGTTCGTGTGCCGTCTTCAAGTTCGGTGCTAAAGAAGTCGTGCTGGACAACCCAGTGGTGGTGCTTGTCACGCGCCAAGTCGCCATTCGACGCTTTAACACGAATCTTATCGCCGCTCGTATCTTTGGATTCAAGTTTCTGAGTGGCAAAAAAGATCGTGTAATCGGCGGTTTTCGGACACAGCGGACCGGCGTTCGGATCGTCATTCCATTTCTGGACAAACAGCACGCTAGTCTTAGTGCCGGTATGCGGCTTGAACGTGTTGGGATGCAGTCCGACCACCGCCAAGAGGCGGCACCGTTCAGCGATAAACTCGCGGACACGTTTGTCTGTTGCATTGTTGAATCGGCCTTGTGGCAAAACGATTGCCATGCGGCCGCCGGGACGAAGGAAGTCTAAATTGCGCTCAATGAAGAGCAGATCGCGCCCCACTGCCGACTCTAACTTGCCAAGCGAGCCGTCTTTGTTGAGTTTGTGCGCCAGATCGTAACTGGAGAGCATGTCGGTTTGTTTGATGTCACCTGCAAACGGCGGATTGGCCATAAGGACGTCGAAGTTGAAATGGCGATAGTCGCTACCCTTGGAATCGCTCAATACCTTGCGCAGTTTCTTCCAGCCGGGGTTGTAAGTATCAATCCAAGCCTGTTCCTTGACCGTCTCGTCCCATTTTCGCCAGTCGAGCGTATTCAAGTGGAGCACGTTGCTTTGGCCATCGCCAGCGATAAGATTCAGACACCTGGCTACGCGGACGCTCTTCTCGTCGAAATCAATGGCGAAAATCTTGTCCTGCACGTACTTCTCGCAACGCTTTGGTTTCTTCTCCAGCGTGAACAGATGAGACCCGTCTCTGCCTTCATCCTTCAGAATATCTTCCCAGACCTTGAAGATTGTGTGAACGGCAAAGCCTGCTGACCCGCAGGCGGTGTCAATAAAGGTCTCGTCTTCTTTCGGGTTGAGCATCTTGACGCACAAATCGATGACCCAGCGGGGCGTGAAATA
>CAZASC010000171.1:0-1316 GCA_964487695.1 uncultured Victivallales bacterium | reverse complement strand
GCCTTTCTCGCCTTTGGAACTCTTGTTGACGAGATACTCGAAGGCTTCGTCTATCACGTCGAGGTTGCTATTGAAGAGCTTATAGTCTTCCAGTGAGCCGATGCAAACCTGAAGGTGGTCGGGCGTCAACTTGATCTTCTCGCCTTTCGGAAAAACGCCTTCCCACTGCCCGTTTGCTTCGTCAAACAAGGCTTGGATGCCTGCCTTGAGTTGCGCGGCGGTGTTAGTGTTGCGGAAACGCAAGTGCGGATAATCGCCTCGGTAACAGGAAAGTTCGTCAAACAGTTTGGCGAAGACGAGTTTGAACACTTCCTCGAACACATCCACACCAGCATTGGCGAGCACCTCATCTTCCATGTCAAGAATGAGTTGCTTGAGCGACCTGGCGCGGGCACCCAGCTTTTCGCGTTCCTTCTCCTTTTCGACGAGAGTTTGAACGGTCCATGGTTGGCCAGCCACCTGATCAATAGTTTCATTGGCTGTCGGCAACATCGGGATTTCGACAAAATAGTTCGGATTCTTGCGATGCCAGATGATTCTCTCAACTCCGTTACTCCAGAGCGCCAACGGTGCGCCGGTGGCGTGCGTATAAGACTTGAGTTGTTCCTTACCGCTCTTGGCGGTCGTTTGTTTCACTTCGATGACAATGTATGGAACAGTGGCGCGATCCTCATCGAACACAACAATGTCGGCCCGTTTGGAGGTGTCCCGGCCAAACGTGATCGGATATTCTACGGCAAGCCGTTGTCGCGGATAGTTGTACTGATACATGAGCATTGCCAGCCACAGTTGGCGGACGATTTCTTCCGGTTTCGCCTGAACTTCCTTCCCGCGAATCTGGCACTTGAGATACAGCTTGCCATTCTTCTCGGTGAGAATGTCTTCGACAACCGCCACAGCTTCGGCGGTGAAAAGATCGGGTAAATATTCGGCCTTCAAACCATCCAGAACGTCCTTGAGTTTCATTTTTGCCATGTCTTCCTCGCTTTCAAATTCGGCTCCCCTTGAAGAAATCCTCCAGCAACCGGTTTCTTTGTTTCGGCGAATGTTGCGTTCGATCCAGCGTTATGTCAATTGAGAAGGCACCCATTTCCGCACTGAGTTGATCAGGAAGACTTTATCCGTTTTCTTCAAATCATCAACAGTCACGATTCCTTCTTCAATCTCGCCTTGATCGAGAAGGTGTTGGCGGAAGGTGCCGGCTAGGAGGCCGCAGGAGACGGGCGGGGTGATCTTCTTGCCGCCGATTTGGACAACGACATTGGCGATGGTTGATTCTGTGACTTCGCCTCGCTCGTTGAACAAGATTACATCAT
>CAZASC010000170.1:0-6862 GCA_964487695.1 uncultured Victivallales bacterium | reverse complement strand
CAGGTAATTCTTCATCACTTTCAAACTAAATACGTTCTCTCCATAAAAATTGGCTACGCCAATTGTGTCTTCCGATCTACCCTTGCTGATTCTTGCGACCATATGTGCACTCCTTGAATTATCCAATCTTCTCAACACAACGGCAGGCAACGCAAAATCGACCTCCAGCCCGCCAGTCCGGATGTGATACTACAACCGCCAATATCCAGTCAACAATGGGTTTTACATTCTCCCCGAGTCAACCTGATGACATCCCAAAACGTCCATCGCGCACTCGGGAGGAACAGGTAAATACGCAACATCAATGCCAACTCCACAAGAAGAAATACATGGTATGGCGCATCCCTTTGCCACACTTGCAATTACGCATAGTGAAACAAACCTCGCGACCTCTGAGGGCGAATTACAAACTTGTAGTCTGCTGTCCCGGCGAGCTACATTTATGTATTAGCTACTTACTGGATACAGTACTGCGGTTGGCATAATAGCACCAGAATTCGCCGCCACGACTCAGCCGATGGCAACCGGGCCGGTTTCACCGGTTCGTATTCTCATGCATTCCGGCAAATCCATGACGAATATTTTCCCGTCTCCCACTTTGCCAGTGCGTGCGCCTTCCAATATCGCATCAATAGCCACTTTCAGGAACGTATCGTTGACCGCTATCTCCAGTTTTATCTTCTTCAGCAGGCTACCGGCCTCTTTATGGCTCCTGTAGACTTCAGCAATGCCTTTCTGCCGTCCGCGTCCGACCACGTTGGAGACCGTCACAAGGTGAATTTCCTTCTCTTCCAACAGACGCAACACGTCATCAAGTCTGTCCGGCTGTATCACTGCGATGATATATTTCATGTCTCTTTCTCCTATGTTATTAGTCGAGCAGCGTATAGCCCGATTCCTTGTGTTGGGTAAGATCCAGCCCAACCCGCTCCTCGTGATCCGACACACGCAGCGTCGCCACCATGTCCACAAACTTGAAGAGTACCGCGGAGACGACAAAGGAATATATCATCGTCACAAGGACGGCCTTCGCCTGAATTAACAATTGCATCGGATTTCCGTGCAGAAGGCCGTTAACGCCGCCAGCATTGACAGCTTTCGTGGCCCACATCCCAACCGCCAACGAACCCCATATGCCGCCGACACCATGAACGCCGAACGCATCCAGCGTATCGTCGTATTTGAACCTGGCCTTCGCAAAGGTTACCGATATCCAGCATATTATTCCGGAACCCAACCCTATCCACATTGCTCCAGTCAAATCAACGAATCCGGATGCCGGAGTCACTGCCGCCAACCCCGCAACGGCTCCGGTGATCATGCCGAGAGTCGTTGGCTTGCCGAACTTCATCCAGTCCAGGATCGACCATGTGACCCCGGCCACGCAACCGGCAATATGCGTTGCCATGAACGCGCTGACGGCAATGCCGTTAGCCTGGAGCGCGCTGCCGGCGTTGAAGCCGAACCAGCCGAACCATAACAAGCCAGCCCCAAGCGCGGCAAACGGGAGATTGTGCGGCGGAGAAATGGAATCGGGATAGCCCCGCCTCTTTCCGAGAAAGAGCGCGGCTGCCAGCGCAGCCATGCCCGCATTCACATGCACGACCATTCCGCCAGCGAAATCAACGGCGCCCATCCCCCCCAGGCAACCAAGAAATCCACCTTTGCCCCATATCCAATGCGCAACCGGATCATACACAAATACCGCCCATAGCAGGCTAAACAAGCAGAAGGCGGAAAACCGCATGCGTTCCGCGAATGTACCGATGATCAGGGCCGGAGTTATCACCGCGAACATCATTTGGAAGAGAACGAATGCCTGGTGCGGCACGCCTGGTGCATAAGAGGACGATTCCATACCTACGCCCTTCAGCCACATCCAATCGAGATTTCCGATCAGCCCGCTAATATCGCGCCCAAATGCCATGCTGTAACCTAATACGACCCATTGAATACTCACAATGCACATGATCATGAAGCACTGCATTAGCACCGAGAGTATGTTCTTTCTTCGCACAAGGCCGCCGTAGAAAAATGCAAGCCCCGGCGTCATCAACATCACAAGCGCAGTGCTTATAAGAACCCAAGTCGTATGTCCGGAATCTATCGGCACTGCTGCTGCCGCCTGAGACACAGCCGAAGCCGTCGATGAAGCTTCATCGGCCCATGCAACGGCACCGACAGCACACATAATGAGCCAGGCAATCACACAACCGGTCGCAATCTTCCTCATCCCAAGCTACCTCCATTCGTTATTAGTCAAGTTCCAAAACCGCCGATCCAACGAGCGAAGATGCAGTACGCAATAACAGTGCCAATCCAGATGACGTCGCGACGTTCAACAACGTATCAATCTTGGCGGCAATGCGTTACACGCAATCGTCAATTACTGCACCCGGATGGGCCATTCAGATTTTATCGATTACATGATGCTTGTGATACAATTATGTAGTTTTCTTATATGCTTAAACCATACATATTTGCATCTTTATTAGAACGGATCAAAACGAGGGCTTTAATGAAATGATCTGTGTGGCTGACCGTATTCGGTGATTAAAAACGCGAAGAAAAGACCCGAAGCAGGCCAATACAGAGAAACTCAAACCGGACATGCATTTCGCGCAGCGACAAGTCCTGCAGATCGGATGGACTCAGATGCCAGAGCCAGACTCGGACAAGTCCGGAAGTTGCATTTGCCTCCATCTATGTGTGAGTATGCCGATGCGTCACGGTGGCATGGTGCGGTGGCACGGCTGCATGATGTGCCGGAGCATGTTGAGTCCTGAGAAGCCCTATCTGCGTATAGTTGAAGCCTTCAAGCTTTCTGCGTTCAAGCTTACAGTGGAGCACTTTCTCAATTTCACGGATCACGCCTTCATCCTCGGGAGTGATAAATGTGAATGCATCGCCGGTCTTGGCGGCGCGTCCCGTTCGCCCGATGCGGTGCGTATAGGCGTCCACCGTGGCAGGCATGTCGTAATTGATGACGTGCGAGATCGTCATCACATCAATACCGCGCGCTGCTATGTCCGTCGCGACCAATATCCTGTGCTTGCCGCTGCGAAAACCGCTCATCGCAGATTGCCGCCTGGTCTGCGAAAGATCGCCCTGCAGACAAGCCACATCGTGATGCGCCTCCTTCAGCTGGTCAGCCAATCGCATTGCGCGGTGCTTGGTCCGTGTGAAGATAAGAACTGAATCGCGATCAATCCGTTTCAGCAGCGCCAGCAGTAATGAAATCTTCAACGGCTGGGACACCGGATAGAGCGCGTGCGTCACGGAGGACACGGGTGTCGAAAGCGCGATCTCGACCGTCACCGGTTTTTTAAGAATGTCATGCGTCAGTCTGCGGATTTCATTCGGCATCGTCGCCGAAAAGAGCAGCGTCTGGCGTTGCGGCAGGCGCGACAGGATCCTGCGGATGTCCGGCATAAACCCCATATCGAACAACCGGTCGGCTTCATCCAGCACGAGGTACTCCACATGCGATAGATCCACGGTCCTGCGGCCCATGTGATCGAGCAGACGGCCCGGACATGCCACGACAATCTCAACGCCATCGCGCAGCGCAGTCGTCTGCTGGCCGATCCCCACACCGCCATAAACCGCGGCGCTGTGTATTCCGGTTCGGCGGCCAAGGTCGCGAATCACGGTGTTGATCTGCTCGGCCAGTTCGCGGGTGGGCGCGATGATCAAACCGCGCACTACTCTCTTGGGACCTTTCATGAGGCGTTCAAGAAGAGGCAGCACGAATGCCGCAGTCTTGCCTGTGCCGGTCTGGGCCAATCCGATCAGGTCGTGGCCTTCCATTATGGGCGCGATTGCCTTTTGCTGAATTGGCGTGGCCGTTTCAAAGCCAAGCGCCTTGATGTTGGCTGCGATCTGGGCGCTCAATCGAAATCCTTCAAAACTCACATTAAACCTCCACTGCGCCGCATAAAGCCACGTTTGGACAATCCTCCGGGCAAGCAAAGCGACGAACGTCAGAAAATATACCCCTTCCGCCCGGCAGTTACCACATCTTTCATTCTTGTCTTCAACGCCCAATTGCATGAAACGATCAATTTCGGTGGATAGAAGAGACAACTTGGTGTACTACTCCGGGAAAACAATCCGCCTCGGCGGAAATACGATATTGCCTGTGGATAAAAGGAGTATGACAGAATGATAAAAGGTATCGCGCACATTTGCACAGTCAGCAAGGATCTCGCGGCAACAGAACGGTTTTACTGCTCGGGATTGAAACTCAAGAAAGCTTTCGATTTCGTCAAAGGCGGAGAAGTCATTGGCTTCTATCTGGAGGCTGCAAAGGGTGTTTACATTGAAGTGTTTCGCAGCGATAAAATAGATCCCAATGCGAACGGAGCCGTGAGCCATGTGTCCTTCGAGGTGGATGACATTGACGAAACTGGCCACCAACTTAAATCGCAGGGATACGAAGTCACAAAGAAATCGCTCGGGCCGGACCACACCTGGCAGAGCTGGACTTCCGATCCCAGCGGCGTGAAGATCGAATTCCATCAATACACGCCCACAAGCTGCCAATACACTGGCGAGAACTGCAAACTGGATTGAGCGATTGCAGGATGCTACAAGGTATCCGCATGGATACTGAAGAGAACAAAGCCATTCCGGAGAACGGACAGCCCGAAAAGCCGGACGATAAATTACGGTCCACAAGAACCGCTCACCCCGCCGCATCCGCAGACACAACCGTAAAGATGGAACATGCGGACGAATTACGTTCCGAAATGGGGCGACGCCACAAGACACTTGTGCCGCCGAATTCCAAAACCGTGGTAATGGAGGCGAGAGATCAGCCCACGAGACGAATCGCACGGGTTCTCGGGCCGGAAGGAGAAATTCCACGGGAAATCCCAGTTCGACTTGGCCGCTATATAATTGACGGTTTGATCGGTCGCGGCGGAATGGGTGTTGTCTACAAGGCGAGACAGGACGGTTTGAGCCGGGTTGTGGCTGTGAAACTGCTTCTTAATGCGGAACACGCCACGACCGAAGATAAACGCCGTTTTGAAAGAGAAGCCAAGGCCATTGCCAAGTTGCGGCATCCCAATATTGTGAGCGTGCACGAAGTTGGCGACTATAACGGCCAGCCTTTTTTCACAATGGATTACATTGACGGGCTGCCACTGAGCAAATTCGTCGAGAAGGCTCCGATCGAGTCGCAGGAGGAGATGGCAGAACTTTGCATCAAGATCGCCAATGCCATTGATTATGCGCATGAACAGGGCGTTATCCATCGCGATATCAAACCCGAAAACATACTCATGACTGCCAGCGGCGAGCCAATCGTCACGGATTTCGGACTGGCCAAGGACATGGACAGCATGTCCGTGCTCTCAATGAGCGGCGAAGTAATCGGCACACCCGCATTCATGTCTCCGGAACAGGCGAGTGGCAGGATCACTGAAACCGACCGGCGCTCGGATGTGTATGCGCTCGGCGCCATGCTCTATTGGCTCTTGACCGACCACGCGCCTTTCGAGGGCCAGAGCATGGTGGAAACGCTTAGCCTTGTGGCAAATGAAGACCCACCGCCTGCGACAAAGATAAATCCATCCGTCCACGGCGATCTCTGTGCTATTTGTCTAAAAGCGATGGAGAAAGAAAAAGACAAGAGATATGACACCGCCGGGGAATTTGCCGATGACTTGAAGCGTTTCATAAAGGGATATCCTGTTCGGGCCAAACCGTGGTCGTGGCACAGGTCTGCGCGCCGATTCGTGGTGCGACACAAGTGGGCTGTGATCAGTGCTGCTGTGGCACTCGTTGCAATAGCGGCGGCAGGCATTCTCTCGGCGACAGTCTTCGCAAGGACGTATATCGAGATAGCCGGCAAAAGACTCGTTTCGCCTGATCCCGTCATCAGGGCCGGCGCTCTGAACGACCTCGGCAGGGAAGCACTGAAACCCGAAGAACTAAAACCAGCGGATTTGCCAAAGGCGCTGGCGCTGCTGGCTGGAATGTGCTCGGATAAAGACGACCGCGTTATCACGGCGTGGCTCGAATTCCTGGCCGAACACGGCGATGTGCCCGGCGTTGCCGATGCTGTCGGGCCGATCCCGTCAAAACGGCTTGTCGAACTCGCCGAAAGCAACAACCCGGCCCAGCGCAATCTCGCCATCACGGCGATCGGCAGAATTCGGCGCCCGGACTTTTGTGATTACCTGATCCAGCGTCTGCACGAGCAGAATCCGGCAATAAGAATGCTGGTGATTCGGAGCCTTGCCGAACAGAAATCAAGCAACGCACTCGGCCCGCTTATCAACATCGTCTCGTCCGATTCCATTTGCAGGGCCGAGGCAAAAGCGGCGCTGGACAAGCTGTACAAAGACGGACGCGTGACATTCTTCGACAGCCAGGATCAAACCGCGAAAGCTGCACTCCACAATCTCGGCAATGCGATGGATACGTACAATACCCAGATGGAAGAAGCGCTTGACGATATATCCGGCGAGAAGCGACCGACAAGTCCATTCGCCGAATCCGAAAAAGCGTTGGCGTCTCAGGATCCCCAGGCTCGAATTAAAGCGGTCTACGAACTGGGATTGACCGGAGACAAACGTGCCGCGTCGCTGCTAATGCCTGTGTTGAGCGACAGCAATCCGGATGTCGGCGCAGCGGCTGCTATGGCTATCTCGCGAGTTGATCCGGAAGGCCAGCTGGACACGCTCCGAAAGAATCTTTCCGCCGATCTGCCAGCCCTGCGCGGTAACTCTGCGCTCGCCCTTGGTTTCGCGAAAAAGAAAGACGATCTCGATTTATTGCTGGTCGCGCTGGCCAAGGAAAAAGACCTTGAAGCAAAGAAACAAATCATCCGCGGCCTGAGCGAGTTGGGGCT
>CAZASC010000169.1:0-6960 GCA_964487695.1 uncultured Victivallales bacterium | reverse complement strand
CAACAACCGAAGTCTAACCACACAAACGTATTATCGGGTTTCACCACGATATTCGCCGGGTGAAGATCCGCATGAAAAATCAAGCATTCGAAAGTTTGCCAATAAAAAACCTGCAGTAAACGTTGGCTAATTCTTATGAAATCGTATCCCTGCGCTTTCAGCTCGCTGATGACTTCGCGCTCACCATTCTGCACAGCATTCAGTAACTCGTTCATCGAGATGCCGTCGATGAACTCGGATACCATGACATTCCTTGAACAGAGCCTGAGAAACATCTTGGGCGCTGTTACGTAATCGTTGTCTTTCGACTGGCGACGGAACAGATCTGCCTGACGCGCCTCAAGAACGAAATCGATCTCGTCCCTCAACATTCTTTGGCATTCATCCAACACACTCGAAATCCTACCCTGTGGAACCAGCCCCAGCCACTCGAACAGACCAATCAAGCAACGCAGCACCTGCATGTCGGCCAGAAATATCCGCTCGATATTCGGGCGCCGAATCTTTACCGCAACCTTCTCGCCGCTCAGCAGATACGCCTGATAAACAGATGCAATCGATCCCGACCCAATGGGTTCTGGATCGAACGCTCTGAAGACTTCGCTGACAGGCCGCTTCAGTTCCGCTTCGAGAATGGCTAGGGCCGCCTCCCGGGGGATAGCCTTTACATCTTCCAGCAATCGGTTTAGCTCATCACAATATTCTTGAGGCAAGACATCGCTCCTGGCGCCTAACTGTTGACCAATCTTCGTCGCGATCGGCCCAAGTTGTTGCACAACCTCGCGGAGTCGGGCTCCCTTACGGGCGAGCGACCCACGCATTCGTAAATCCTCCCACAAATTGCGCAGATTGAATCCCAGCATCGCCATCATGTACGCCCAAAGGCGCCCGATAACATAAACGAAAAATGTTCTGTCGGTTCCAGACGCTCTTCCCACTTCATTTTTTCCGACCCGCTGGGCCGAACGACCGATCTTTTCGCGCCGACGCAGCGAAACAAACACTCCCCGGCCAATAGGAGCACTCCGCGGATACTCAGACATGTGATCTAAATTAAGCGGTTCAAGCGTCCTGTTTACGCGCGGTTATAGCGATTTTAGAAAATCGCCTACGATCTCATTAAATTCTCTCGGCTTCTCCTGAAAGCACATATGCGCGGCGTCCTTAATTACCTTCAAAGGCGGTCCATTTAGCCAGGCGTTATCCGTCACAGTTTGGTTCTGCGGAAAATCCTCCTCGGTAAAATCGCCGTCGCCGGAAGTCTTCACAAACGCCTTCTGAATATCCTCTATCTCCTGACGTGAAAAAATTGTGTCTTTATTCCCCCAGACCAGCAGAGCCGGGACTTTCACCGTGTCAAGCTCCGGAGCTACTTGTTCCCGCAAACCCATCGCCATAAATGCTAAGCCGAGCCCGCGCATTGTGTTATTATCGACAAAGTCATTTTCAGCTCGCGTGATAAACGCAGCGTTGTTTTCAACGAAGTCCGAATCGTAGATCTGCCTCATCACGCTCGGCGCCATCAAGCGGAGTAGGATCTTGTCCTTCCAATGCAAAAACTTCGGTTGCACATGCAAAAAAAACTCGATGGCTTCGGAACCGAGTACATTGCTGAATGCTTGTTTCCAATTCGTCAACGCCGTATCGACCAACACAAGCGCCGAATAGGAATCATAAAACGTCACCGCATATTGCATAGCGATCATACCTCCCATCGAGTGACCGCAAATAATCGGATTTTTGATCCCAACTTCTTCCAGCAGCAGATTCAAATCAGTGGCTAAATCGCCGACGGTATACGTTTTCCGTAAGCCACCGGTACCACCCATGCCTCGCCAATCGTACGCCAGCACCGTCTGCATCGACGAGAAGTAATCTATCTGCGAATTCCAGCAGGAAAGATCCAATCCAAAACCGTTGACAAAGACAATGGGTGTGCCCCCATTTTTTTTTAAAAGGTAGCGTGTCGAAATGCCACGCACATTGATTCTATCTGTTGCCACTCTTTTCTCTCGTTGTTCGTCCACAGACAAAAACTAGTCCTCGTGCCATGCCAGACAGCTAATTGCCAAATAATCTGTCGATCCTCTCCCGAACCTCGGGCAGAGCGAATGTGATTTTATGCATAGCGACCTCTCTTTCCACGGCGAGTGCCAGTTCTTGCCGGATCGCCGCAGTCAATTGCTGTTTCAATTCTATGAGAGCTGTACGTGGCTTGTCCGCCATATCCTTCGCCAGCTGCATCGCGACGGGAACGACTCCTTCCTTTTTCGTCACATTGACCGGTGCGCCACGGTCTCGCAGTTCACCGCCATGATAGCTCCGCGCCGAAAACAGCATTTCCCCGCCCAGATATTCCCCAAATCTGCGCGGAATAATATAGGTCGCTCCAAATCCGGGAGTGAAGCCATACTTCATAAAGTTGGCGCTGTAGATTGGCTCTTCTCCCAAAATAACGACATCGGCGTAACAGCCTAGAACGAATCCTCCTCCCAGCGCGTGACCTTGCATAGCCGCAATCACCGGAACCTCACACTGCAGTAAGAGGTCATGAAAATTCATGTCCGTGAATTGCACTTTTCCTTCGAGAATTCCGATCAGTTCCTCTTTTGTGCCCCCGCAACAAAAATAATTGTCGTAACCATGAATCACTACCACCTTTGCTCGCCGATCATTCCGGATTCGGTCGAAGGCGTCCCGTAACCCCTCGATTAAGCGAAGAGAAAATGTATTCCGATATTCACGATCCTCCATGACCACACACGCAATTCCATCGTCTTTGTAGTTTAAATGAACGACCGTATTCATAACTGCGCCGCCCTTTCATTTTTTCCCGCCGTTGCTCATTTGCTCCCACGGGAACTGATTTTGGGTCACGAAATTCGTGATATTTTGAATCACCTGCGGCTTTGAAACCAATCTTGTGATCTCCTTGACGGCAAACTCCTCGGTTTCCGCACTGATCTGCCACATCTTCTGGAAATACAGTTTGAGTTCACGAATCGTTTCCTCCTCCAATCGGCCCAGACGCAGCATCCATCTTCGTATCGCATCATCTAAATCGTCTGTTACCTCGTCCACAAGGTGAAAATTGCACGCTTCCTGCGCGCTGACGGTTTGCGTTGTCAATGTCATTCGGTAAGCAGGTTGAAACCCTATTTTACGGATGAGATACGGCAATACGCAGCAGGGAAGAAGTCCCCACAGGGCTTCGGAAAGGCCGAATTGGCTTCTCTTCGAGGCGACGACGAGGTCACTGGCCGCCACAAATCCGACACCCCCGGCAGTCACTCGTCCGTCGACTTTTGCGATAATAACTTTCGGCATCGACGTGAGACGACGCAACAACTCTATATAGTTGAAACTTCGCATCCTCTCGTGATTTTCGGCCGCGGCTTCCGAGACCACCTCGGCAAAATCCATCCCGGTGCAAAACACTCCGTTCGCGCCCTCGATAACGATTAAACGACAACTCTGATCCGTCTCCGCTCGATCAAGCGCTCGATGGAAATCAGTAATCAATTTTTCATTAATACTATTCTGACTTTCGGGTCGGCTAATCACCAATCCAAGCGTCCGCGGGCCTTGTATTATCCGCAGTGTCTCCATGACGTCGTCTCCATATCCATTCCGGTACCTTTTGCAGAACCTTTAAACTAAAGGCCCATGCCACCGAGAGCTCACGGCTTTTAACGTGCTAACTCCACACGTATTCGCGGTGATAGTTCTTAACGCGCTTTAATACCAGAAGCCCTTTTCCTTCGAAGTGACGCGCGTAGACATTTGCATACGAACTTATATCGATCTCTTTATTTTGGATCCCAAAAATCCATTCCATATTTAAATCCAACAGAGAATCATATTCCTCGATGGTAAGCTCGTATCGGTCATCAAGCGCCTCCCTGATATTTAAAGCAATTAACTTCTCGTGCGAAAGTTTCGTAAGAATCCCGCTATAAAACTCTGATGAACATCCAGATCCGTAAGAAAACAGGCCCACTCGCCGCGGAACAGCAAAATCGCCATAATCGATAACACTACAAAGAGCCAGGTAAAGAGTCGCGGAATAAATGTTGCCAATCCGGACACAGTGTTTAAGGGACAATCCGACGCGCTTTTCGAAGTCGTTGTCGCTCACACCAGGGGAGGCCTTCTTCAACTTCCGCATCATCATGCGATGCGCTCCCTTCACCATTCCCGCGAACGGAGTGTGAAAAGCCAGGTAATCGAACGAATCCTGAAAATCTACATCCACGACCCGGTCGGAGTACGCTCGATAACTGTTTTCAAGGCAGTCGAGATAGGAGAGCAACGAGGTGTCCGGATCCCCAAGCTCCAGATGCGCCTCTGGTCGACAGGTATCCATGACCTCATAGCCATAAACGCCGTTTGCGCCTAAGTCGAGCTCCAGTATTTCGGGTTTATCGCTTACGAGCATCGCGACCGCTCCAACCGCCTGAGACGGCTCTGCATACGTGTTCTTTGCGGCTGCTCGCGCCGTATCGGTAGCGATCACCAATACCTTTGCACCCGGCGACACATTGGCCGCCACAAAATTGGCCGCCGTCTGCAAGGCCGCCGTACCCCCATAGCATGCCTGCTTAATCTCAAACAGGCGGCAATTCCGGTTTAAACCTAAATAATGATGAAGATATGTACTCATCGACTTACCGAAATCCAGGCCGGATTCCGTCGATGCAATCACCATCTCAATGCGGTTCCTCTCTTCTTCACTAAGTTCCTTAATGATCGGTTTTGCAGCATTGACTCCGTTCGTGACCGGATCCTCACACGGAAGACCCACCGATTTCTTTTCCATCATTAAGTTATCAAAACGAGCGATATCCAGATTACGCGCGCCAAAGAGCGTTCTAACGTCTAAATAGGTTTTACCCCCGTAAATATTGATGGATTCTATTCCTACCTGCATAAATACTCCCAGATTTTCACCGCAGAGTCCTGGCCAAGGGCGAACACTTTAGCATCAGATGGTCAAGCTGTATCCCGAGCAATGGGGACACTCGATACACCCACCACATCACGCGCGCCATAGGCGATTCAATAAAAATGGTTTTGTTCAGAGAAATTGCGTTCAGCGCCTTGAGCGCAAATGCATCCGGAGAAACCGGTTTCAGCGCATCCATCATCCGCTTGAGCTCTTCTGGAGTGAGTGGAACCAACTCCTTCCCATATTTGCCGCCGCCCACTAGCATGTCGGTCTTCACAAAGGCCGGACAGAGCACGCTAACTTTCACGCCGTGCGCTGCCGCCTGCGACCGAAGTGAGATCGAAAGGCCAAAAACCGCGTGTTTTGTCGCCGTATAGCCAACAGATCGGCCTGAAGCACCCAACGCTGCCGCAGACGCTGTATTGACGATGTGACCAGAACCTTGCTTCTTCATCAGTCGATAAGCAGCGTGTACGCCGTTGACAACACCAAGCAGGTTTACTGCGACCATCGCCTGCCAATCTTCAATCGAATAATGGTAGATTGCCCCGCCAACCGCAATCCCGGCGTTATTGAACAAAAAGTCCAAGCGCCCGTTCTCAACAAAGATTCTTTGAATCAAGTCATCGACGCCACGAAAATCTGCTACATCCACCTTTGCCGCACGCGCCACGCCTCCTGCTCGAACAATTGATTCTGCTGCCTCTTCGACTTTGTCGCCTTGCAGATCGGCAAGAATTACGCGTGCACCACTACGGGCCAGGCACTTCGCCAAAGCCAGACCAATACCAGAGCCGGCGCCGGTAACAACCGCAACCCGGCTTCCGTACGCGCGGACGAATCGCTTTTCGTACCGGAGATACTGCCCATTCATCTATGCATCCTCACACCTCTCATTTAACGCCGGTCACCCCCTTTTTTTCAGCCGTCGCTATAATGTAATTCATCACGACTTCAGATCCCTGCGTCGCTCCCCACATGGCACGCAGAATCGGATTCACTCTTTCCTTAATTTCCGTTTCTTTGACCCGTTTTGAAACGTACTTGGCGTATCCGGGAAAAACCTCGTTACCGATTGGCGTTATCCGGGTATTTTGAAATCCAACGGATTCCAGCCGTTGTAGATAGGTATCCTGCGGGTACATATTAGCCATGGGAACCTGAATCATTCGCCAGACCAGAGTGGCCGGCCACCTTCGTAATTTCGGCCAGAGCTTGAGATCAGTGAACGGAACAGAATCTGCCAAGACCAGCCGCCCACCAGGCTTCAATACTCGGTACGCCTCCTTGAAAAATGCATCCCTGGTATTAAAATGCAGGGCCGCTTCAACACTAACAACTCCATCGAATGACTCATCGGGAAAGGCGAGATTCACCGCGGTTCCCTGTTGCACTTCGATCTTCGCTTGCAACCCGGCGCGTGTGATCCGCTCCTGCGCCACTTGAATCTGACTGATCGCTATATTCAGCGCGGTGATTTTTCCCAGGTCGTACTTGCGCACCCAGAACATATCCTGATCGCAAAATCCGCATCCCACATCCAGGATGTTCGCGCCCGCAGGAAACGCCGCGTGCTGAAATACGAGGTCAACCATTGCCTCACAGGCCTCGTCGTACGTGTTAGCTGTTTTCCAATAACCAAGGTTATTGTAAAGGCTATCTTCGCACAGATTATTGTGCGTCGAGAAAAGATTATAGAGCGCGTCCACTTTAGTTCCCTCCGGCTTGAAGAGGAACCCGCCCATAGTGATACATTCCTGAAAGGCCTGATTGAATCGCATATTTCCATCCGTGATTTCCAAAAATCAGAGTACAATGACTAGTGTTGTAGCATGGGGATCAGCTCTTCCGCAATGAGATTGATCAGTAAGTTTCTGTCTTGATCTTTGTGCATGAAAAAATGATCTCCAGGCAAGACGCGGCGCTGATACCTGGATACTGTTAGCTGAGCCCACGCTTGCATCTCGTCTAACGTTACGTCTTGATCGCGAGCTCCGTGAAATGCCGTAATA
>CAZASC010000168.1:0-6962 GCA_964487695.1 uncultured Victivallales bacterium | reverse complement strand
GTATTGGAATCAAAGCCAGCCTTCAGGCTCATCTTGTGTTGGAAGAGAGTGAGATTTGACAGAGGGTTCCGCATTTGCGAAACTCATAGCTGCTGCCGTTTCAGCATTGATGGCTGAAACTGTGTCCCGTGCCGAAGTGGCGGAATTGGCAGACGCGCGTGGTTCAGGTCCACGTACTCGCAAGGGTGTGGGGGTTCGAGTCCCTTCTTCGGCACCAAATCTTTTAAAATCAATCACTTAGAGCACGTGTTACTATTTGTGTTACTATTTGCTGGCTTTCACTGGAAACCGCTGGAAACGGCTGGAATCCACTGGAAGTTATTCATTCCAAGCCACTTAGCTTCCGTCTAACGAATGGAAGGAGAAAGGGCTTGGAAAATCGATCGGTTGTTCTATATCAGCGCATCAAAATCAAGAAAAAATGGGCCTATCGCAAGGTCTCGGAGGAGCTCACCGCTCTCGTTTCTGGCGAGTACTACATGAGCTGGCACGAGGGAAAAAGCAAGCATATGGACCCCGTTGGGAGCGACCCTGTGGCGGCGCTTGCGGAGCTCAACAAGAAGAGCCTGGAACTGGCCTACGTAGCTGCCGGTGGGGAGATCAAGGAGAACAACAAACTTCCTGGCGACGGCGGCCTGCGAAAGAGGGTGAGCACTGCCGTTAAGGAGTATCTGGAGGACTGCCTCGACCGCCAAGGCAAGTCGGGATATGGCCTGGCTGCTCGGACTCCGGAAACCTACAAGGATCGTCTGGAATTCCTGATCGAATTCAGGCCCGAGGCATGCCTGGACGAGATCAACGCTGAGTTCGTGAAGGGTTTTCGCCGGTTCCTTCGCCAACACAAGAAGAACTACGAGGACCGCACCTGCTACAACATCATGCAGGCTGTAAGCACCTTCCTCCTTCGCTACGGAATTTCCGCAGCCAAGCCGATTCTGAAGGAGATGTCGTTTCCGCCGACCATCGTCATCCCCTACCCTGACGATGATTTGCAGACGTTCTTCTCGGCGTGCGATGAAGAAGAGGAGTTACTCTTCAAATTCTTCCTGCATTCAATGGCTCGTGACATGGAGGTCGCCAATTGCGAAGTCCGCGACCTGAAGTTCGAAATCAACGTGCTGCATATCAGCCCCAAGCCGGACAGGAACTTCCGCCTCAAAGGAAAGCGCTCCGGACAGGCAAAGAAAGGCCGCAAAGTACCGATGCCCACGCTCTTCATGGCGCGCATGAAGAAATTCTGCTCGGGAAAAGGGCCACGAGATTTGATCTTTCCGAATGGCCTTGGCGAAGTTGAGTATCACTTTCTCAGAAGGTGCAAAAACATCGCCAAACGAGCAGGATTGTCGAATTGGGAGGACTTCGACCTTCATCGCTGGAGAAAGACTGGGGCCACCCGACACCATGAGAAGGGCGTATCGGTTCGTAAGATCCAGGCTTGGCTGGGGCACGAGAGCTTGGAGGTGACGCTCGACTATTTGGGCGTCGAAGACGCCGCCGACGAGATCTCGCAGGAGCAGGTGAACAGCGGCGCCCTGGCCGCATACGTCTAATTCGGAGAATCTCGCTCTATCCTGCAAAGCGCTCGTCGAAGGTGAGCGGAAGAGCGGAGACCATGAACGGTGCAGTTCGGAATTGGTAAAGGGAAGGAAGTACGCAGCGTTTTCTGACAAGAAGGGGGTAAGATCGCAGCGGATACCCCCTTCTCCCCGAGATGCGTTCCCAGTTCAAAAATGGTACCGAATGATCGCCGTTTGGTCAGTGAAAGTCCTTTGGAAAGTCAGAGTCCGATTCCCAGACACTGGGCGACTCAACAGGACTAATCCCGTCTTAAGGGACCTAATCAACTGATTTTTAATGGAGCTGTTGCGTTTCTGAGCTACTATCATTGCATCTTGCCGCGGTCACCCGGCCGTGCCTTTATCGGTTCAAATGAAGCTCAGAATCCGTGTCTGATTCACAACTTACCAGCCAACGCCAGATGCGCGCTGGGTGCCAACGTAAACCAATACCAGGCCAAAGAGCCGACACCAGCCAAGGCGAGTCCCAAGACAATGCAAGTGACCCTCCAGAGCTGCTTCGATTCTGGCGTGGAGACAATCTTCCATATCGAAGCACCAGACCAGGCGCCATTCGCAACATGAAATGCCGTGGCCCAGATGCCGCCCAACATAAAGAACATCGCGACCAAGTTGGCACCCTGCGCTATGGAGCCAGCCCTCCAAAGTGAGGTGAATCCCCGGACAGTCGAGGCGAAAGCGTCTCCGCTTTGGAAGAGTCCTCCCGCGGCATAGCCCGCCAGTCCCTGCCAGTGTGTGACTCGAAAGAGAAGATGAAGGCCCCAGGCATGCATGGTTAAGAAATGCACAGTGATAAACCCCAGGACGACAAGAGCAGTCCATCGTTGGAGGAAGAAACGCACTCGTCCTCCTCTGTCGCATTTTCCGGTATAGAACTTCAATCCTTCTCTCTGAACCAAAAATAGCCCTGTTGTGCCTTGCAGAAGCAGGGGAAGAATGATCCCAAAGAGCGTCACGCCAGGAATGGCATTCGCTACTGAATGCAGACGGGCCACGTTCTGTTGATAGAGCGCGGGATACAGCCCTGTCACGCTGATCCCTAAATGCAGAACGATGAATCCGGTCAACAACAGACCGCAGGCCGCATGAATCTTCCGCGGAGTCCGCAGCTTCTTGCATTTGCATGAAGGCGCAGCCGATTCAAGAACTGGGATGGGTGTTTGCATCCGCAAGTCTTTCCTGGAACCGGTACGCCGGTTTTCGTTTCATTCATTGGGCAATTCTTCAAATTCAGTGATCATTCTCATCGCTTTCTATCTGGCCAAGGACTCCGAATTTCAAAAGCATCGGAAATACTCTCGATTGCCGAATCTGAACTCCGCATCTCGTCATACACCTGGTCTCGGCGCTTACGGCGTTCAAGAGAGGGCGTTGGATACTCGATTCGCAGCGATTCAGACAAGCTGGTCACCTGCGGTGCGCATGTCATAGCCGATGCAAGCTTCCACTTCGCGCCGGAAGGCAGCGCGACCCAAAGTCTCAACGAGCGCCTGGACAGGTGGCAGATCGAGATGCGCGCGCCGGAGGACCAGAAGGTAAGGCTTCTCTGCCAATGGGAGGAAGGTCAAACCCATCGAAGAAGCGGCGGCCTGTGTGCTGATGCAGGTATCCACCTCTCCGCTACGCACCAGGCGAGCAGCAGGGAGTTGTCCCAGCGTGACACGGTCGTAGCCTCTTACCTTGCCACTCGCGATGCCATGTTTTTTCAATAAGTCGTCAAGGAGACGCCTACAGCCTGCGCCCGGTTCACGATTCGTGATCTGTACATCTCTCCGGGTCAGATCCTCAATGCCGACAATCTTCTTTGGGTTTCCCTGCGCAACGATGAGTCCTTCCTTCCACATTGCAAAGGAAAGGACCGCTACTGAGCCTCGCGGGAATATCTTTGTGATGGGCAGAAGATCGGCTTTTTCATTTGCCTTTTCGGCTAAGTGAGTTCCTGCTACATGCACCAGTCCATCGTGCAGCAGATTGAGGGCGCGTGAACTGTTCTCGTAGGCAATGACGAGCTCGAAACCCTGCCGTTCAAGCGCGTGCGCAAGTAGAGAGGCGCTTGGATCGCATCCTGCGAGAAGGATGCGTGAGGGACTTTTCCAGGCATCGCTGAGAAGCCGGACTCTCGCATTCACGTGGGCCTTGGCGCCGTGGATGTGTGCCAGTAAAACGGCTTCGGTAGGTTGCAATCCCCAACTGGCCTGGTCGGGCGCAACGGCAACTAGATGATCGTTGACTCGCGCCAGCCGCAGAGGCTGTCCTGTAGGCAATGATGCGGTTTCTCCGAGAATGAATACTTCTGCGGTCTCGTCGATCGTTTTAAGTTCCGCTTCAAACTTGAACAATTCTTCAACAGTCGTATCGAGAACGCGAGCCAACTTCAGACTCACAATGGTATTTGGGACATAGGTACCAGCCTCGATGGCGTAAATCGTCTTGCGGTTGATGCCAACCTCTGCGGCAAGCCGTGCGGCCGCAATCCCTCGTTTGGTTCTCAATTGTGCTAGATTCGTTCGTACATCCATTGGCTTCATCCTGCCTGTTGGTGAGACGTCATGTATCCTATACGCGACTGATGATACTGATACGAGGAATCATGCACAAGCGGGATTCTGGCTCGCGCAGTGAGATGCTCGCAATGTCGGCGATCGGTGTGATTCATACACCCTTCACGCGCGCCACGGGCACTCCTATCCAGGCCGCAGGCGCGGAAGACACACAGGGTGTTATCGAGTTGCTTCCAGAACTCGTCCCAGGGCTGCGAGACCTGGCGGAGTTTGAGAGGATTTGGTTGATCTACCTTCTGGATCGCGCCTCGGAGGTGGAGTTGGTTGTTCGTCCCTACATGGATACGTCCGAGCGCGGCGTCTTTGCCACGCGCTCCCCAGCCCGGCCCAATCATATCGGTCTCTCTGCCGTTCGTCTCCTCAGCGTGGATGAAAATCGCTTGCTGATCGCCGGCGTGGATATACTGGATGGAACCCCGCTGCTCGACATCAAGCCCTATGTTCCGGCCTTCGATTGTTTTGAAGTGACTCGCACTGGATGGTACCAGGGCAAGTCCGTGCAGGGAGCAGTGGCCGATGATCGATTTGAGGCACACATACCGGATACTGATCATGCCTGATGCTCCGCCGCCAATTCCGCAACAATGCCCAGAACGGTCTCAATCTCGGTCATCTTGGTAAACGATCCAGGGCTTAAGCGCACTGTCCCTGTATCTTGCGTGCCCTGCGTGCGATGCGCCAAGGCGGCGCAGTGCCAACCCGGACGGCACGCGATGTCGCCTCGCCGCTCCAATTCATTGGCTACAATTACTGGGTCCATGCAGCGCAAGTTGAAAGAAACCACTGCGGCTCGCGGCATTTCCGCGGGAGGGCCATAGACAGTGACTCCATCAATCTTCATTAGCCCGGCGAGCAGGCGTCGAGTCAGCGTTGCTTCGCGACGCGCAATCTGCGCAACGCTTTTTTGCAAGAGATAGCGCACAGACTGGTTCAATCCGGCGATTCCAGGAACATTGAGCGTACCGCTCTCCAGCTTGTCGGGATAGTACAACGGCTGATGCGGGCTATTCGAATCGCTGCCGGTACCGCCCTCTTTCAAGGGCCGAAGATTCACCCTTTCGTTTACAAAGAGACCACCCATTCCTTGTGGTCCAAGAAGACCCTTGTGTCCCGGAAAGGCAAGCAGATCAACGTGCATGGCTTCCACGTCGATTGGGATTGAGCCCGCCGTTTGCGCGGCGTCCACCAGCATTGCGATTCCTCGTTCACGGGCGATTCGGCCAATTTCTGCCACCGGTTGAATTGCACCATTTACATTCGAGGCGTGCAGAACTGCAATCACCTTCGTATTGACTTTGATGGATCGCTCGATACTTGCTACGTCCGTAATGCCGTTTGGGTCGGCTTCTACGACGGTGAGTTCTACGCCGCGTTCCTCAAGCGCAACGAGCGGACGCCAGACCGAGTTGTGTTCCATGCTTGAGCAAATCACGTGATCGCCCGGCGAAAGCACACCCTTGATCGCCAGGTTCAGCGCTTCTGTCGCGTTCGAGGTAAAGCAGATGCGCAAAGGGTTGGCTATGGCAAAAAGTTGTGCCAGATTCTCGCGGCACTCCTGAACCATCAATGCCGCGTCCATTGACAGGCGATGACTCGTGCGTCCAGGGTTTCCCATCCCGCTGGTTAACGCATTCGACATTGCACGCGCTACGCCCCGAGGCTTCGGCCATGAAGTTGCGGCATTGTCGAGATAGATCATTGTGTTGACTCGCTTGTCTGACTACTCATCAAGAAGGACATTGTCGAGCTTCGGTGAAGAATCCTGTGTGTCTGCAAAGATCCCGCCGACTTCGATCTTCCATTTACGGCATACCTCTTCCAGCAGCGCAATCGCCTCGGTGCTGCAACGCAACGCAAAGCTGCAACCGGTGTGCGACAGGCATCGCGGGGTACGCAGCATCTCCACGTGCACACCCTCGCGATTGAGCGCACGCTTGACGAGTGCAACCTGATTCAGCGATGCAAACACTGCGAGCTGTTGCGCCATGATTTTCTCTCAAACGGCTTGGTTGGAGAGGCTCGACGTGAATAGTTCTTCCTCTTTGAGTGAAAGCACTTCGTCCGCTCCCGTGTAGAGTTGATCCTTTACGCGTATCTCGATGCTTCTTCCTTCCGCTTCGAGAAGTACGACCCAATCTGTGAGCGACTTGGCCTTCTCTTCAAACTGCATGGTGCCATGCAGCACACTGCATCCAGTCACCGCTTCCACTCCCTGAGCAAAGAAGCTACCTCCATGCACGACTGCATTCTTGGCTGCTCCACGCGCTACTCCAAGCTGATGCATTGCCCATTGTCCCGCTTTCATGCCGAGCGTGAGTGAAACGTTCATCGTGTCCCAATGGAGCAGCCGAGAGGTCGTGATCATCTCGGTTTTCTGGCACCAATGCAGCGGCGCATCGGCCCAGGGAAAGCAGTCGTATCGTGCGATATAGATTTTGATGTCGAGAATGGGCGTGCCATCAACAGCATCGAGTCCGCGCACGCGTAGCCGATTCTGCTCGCGACCGAGTAGTTCGACGATACAGGAACCCATGCCAGATGGTCGTGCGGGAGACCGGCTGGTATAGATGCCTTTGCAGGTTGGTTCGCCCATGAGCGGCATGGTCAGAATCTCCTGACCCTCGGGAATGTTGGCGCGACGCTTCCACTCCTCGCGGCGATGCTGCCGATAGACGACGTGTAAATGGGAGAAGTGCTCAAGCCCCAGCAGGCCTTCAGTCAGGTCTTCGCGAATGCTCAGAACACAGTCTTCGCGATAGGTCGGATGCTGGTCGAAGGTCTTCAATTCAGAGACGACCACACCGATAGGGCGGATCGTTACAGG
>CAZASC010000167.1:0-6963 GCA_964487695.1 uncultured Victivallales bacterium | reverse complement strand
CATTTACGATCCGCGCAGCCGCACGGTCATTCTGATATAAGGCTCTTCAATGCCTGTATTTGTCCTTTCCCGTTATTGAGCAACGGTTGGTTCTTGTTCTCGCCTGCTATTCATCCTTCTCTCTCGGATGGCATTTTGCGTGAGTTTTCTGGAGATCGGTGATGTCCAGTTTGGCGTAATGATTCAGAGTTTCAAAAGACTTGTGACCCAGCAGTTGCTTGACGTGGTAGAGATTGGCGTTGCTCTTGATCATTTCAGTGGTGCAACTGCGCCTGAACGTGTGCGGTGTAATCGGAACATCAAGATGCAGCTCTTCTCCATACATGCGGATGCGGTCCCGCAGAACATGCTGACTCAGCGGACGGCCATTGGCGTTTATGAAAACCGCGTCCGTCTTCTCTCCATTCAGAAGAAACGGTCGCACTCCCCGGATGTAGGACAAGAGCCACTTCATGGCGGTTTTGCCGATGGGAACAAAGCGTTCCTTTTTGCCCTTACCCATGACACGGGCAACACCCTGCTCAAGATCGAGGTCTCCCAGCTTCAAGAGTTCCAGTTCTCCTATCCTGATTCCTGACGAATAAAGCAGCTCAATGGCTGTTCGATCACAGACGCCGCTTGATGTTGTGGTATCTATCTTGCGCAGCAGCATGCGGACTTGGGCATGAGTCAAAACACTTGTTGGAAGCAGTTCAGGCATTTTGACGTACCTCAGGTGTTTCGCCAATGGCCGGACGATATAACCATAGTCGGCGAGAAGATCGAGGAATGGTCTAACGGCCTTGATAATCGTGTTGATAGTCGCGGGTTTCAATGGCAGTCCCTGTACCGTGACTTTCTGTGCCAGATGATTCTGAAAGGCATGGATGTGTTCCACCTGAAGAGCGACGGCGGTTGTAACATGCAGGTTGTTCTCCATGAAATCTATGAAGACCCGCATTGCCGACCTTTGGCGCGCCAATGTGTGAGGACTCGATTGCAGGCTTTCATACCTGACATAGAGTTCCTCCGCATGCTCAGCCAGCGTCTTTCCGCCATGTATCGCAATTGGAAGAGAAGTGGAATCCATAATCATTTTCCAGGATTGGTTTGGGCGTGTGCTTTCATCAGATCGGTGATCGTGGTCTGAAGATAGTAAACCAGGCTTTGCAGACCGGAGTGGCCCAGAAGCTTTGCGACAGCCACAGGATGAGCGCCGCCCCTAAGCATGTGTGTTGCGCAGCTTCTCCGTAACGTATGGGTGGATACAACAAGCCCTGCCCGTTTGGCGCATTTAGAAATCACCTCCCCTATGCTCTCTGTGCTCATTTGCTGGCGTTTGTGATTGAGCCACAATTCGTCTGGCGCAGTAGCAAACTTGGGCATGAACTTCTGACGGCAATCCTGGAGATACAGCCGGAGAAATTTCACCGCGTGTTTGCCAAGCGGCAGGAGCCGTTGTTTACCGAACTTGCCCTTGACCCGAACCGTGGCACTGTCAAGATTTACATCGCAGATTGACAGCCCCGCTGCTTCGCCGCGCCGCATGCCTGTTGAGTATAATGTCTCCAGCAAGGCTCGATCCCGGAGCCCTCTCGCCGTTGTGATGTTCGGCACAGATAGAAGTTCCTGAATCTCCTTTTCGGTAAGGACTGTGCCGAGAACCACAGGCGCTTTTGGAATTCTCATCTGCTCCGCTGGATTATCGAAGAGAATGTTCTTTTGTGACAGGAAACGAAAGAAGAGTTGAACAGCCCTGATATCGCCTTCAATGGTGTAGGCGCTGTAGCTGTGTTCAATCAGGCACAGCCGAAAAGTTTCCAGCACTTTCAAGTCCACATCCTGAAAACGCTTTATTCCGATTCTCTCCAGATAAAGCAGGAACTTCCTCAAGGAATCCCTCCGCTTTTCGATGGAGCCTATCGCCAATTTGCGTGCCGAGAGCACCCTTAGAAAATCTTCGGTAATACCAGTCAGTTTCTCGTTGCCGGTCGTGCCCGGCCCTATTTGAATCTTACCGATCTTGTTGTTCTTGGCTTTGGGCATTCCATTTATCCTTCCTGAATTATCCACCCTGTGTTTCTCTTATCCATCTTCACGACGATTTCTGAAAAGGTTCTGCCGATCCCTTTGCCAGTCATACGCTTGCCGCTGTTTCCGCCAGCTGAAAAGGTGGTAAAAAGCCGGTGCAAAGGTGGTGCAAAGGTTTGGATCACTTGGATTCCTGCATTTCTTCCAGATCCTTCAACCCAAGCACGAACTTCTCGCCGGCCCTGCCTTCCCCTCGATACACGAGCCTGTAGCGGCACACCCGTCCGTTACGGCCTGAGTCGAGCAGAACATATTCCAAATCAAGGAGCTCCTTCAGATACCTGTGAACCCTGGCATTGCTCCAGCCGCTGAACTCCCGGATGTCCCGGCGACTGAAACAAATGCTTGTCGGATTCGGTTTGCCGTTCTCGTCCTGATGTTTTTTGAGGATGTCCGCCGTCATCGCTTCCAGTTGCTGGAGAAGATCGTGTCCGGGCCGTGATAGTTCGTCCAGCGAGTGACCCAGGATTTCATGGGCCAGTTTGTTCGCAAGTTTCACCTCCTCCCGATCAACCTCGATCCATGGAACGACACCACCGAAGGCACTGCTCTGCTCGTGTCTTTTCTGGAGTTGGCGAAGAAACGCTATGGCTTTGATGAGGTTCAGATATTTGGGCTGGTCGCGTCTCCCTTGTAATCGGTCGTCACGGTAGGTGAGCTTCCCGGCATATGGATTCTTTACCGCCAACGGCTTCAATAATCGTTGAAAGTTTCGATGTTTAGCCAGGATTGCATCGACCTTCGGAGTGACGTCAATTTCGTCACGCAGATGCTGATTGCGCTGAAATAGAAGTATCCTGCGAGTCTGCTCACGACTCTCGTCAATGCTTGTCACCCAGAATCGGCTTTTTGTTTCAGGATCAATCTCAGGATTTGTCGTTGTAAGAAAGACACTTGTCGGACCTTCCACCCGGTTCTCCATCGTTGTCATGCGGCCGGTAGTAAGGTCCTTGATTGTGCTTTCACTAACCAGCTCGCCTGCACTGATCAGATTCCTGATTGCGTATGAAGCCTCTTCCGCGCCATCGCCTTCTTCGAGGGCAAGCACTTTGTTCTTGAGTGAAAGCCGCTCCTTGTAGAAAAGCGCCTTACTGGACAATGAAGTCAGCTTGACCAGGTCTTCCGGAGGACAGAAGGCAAGGATCGCGTCTTGCAGTGCCGTTTTGCCTGCGCCGCTGCTGGAGAGAATGAGAACCGAAAGCGGAGACTCACGCTTTCGACTCGTCATGGCGATATAACCCAGGAGTTTGTTGGTTTCCTCGCCGATAAGACCGCATATCTCAAAATCGGCAAGCACACGATCAAGGATGTCCGGCGAACGTCCAAATTCCTCCGCCTCGGATCTTTCAGCTTGCATCATATGCGGCACCGATGAAAACCCATCGTGCTTTACAGATGTTTCAGCCAGAACGGCGTCAGGTATGCTTTCACAATGCCGGATAAGTTTTGCCAGATCCGCTTCAATTGTATCGTGAGCCTCGCTGAACAGTCTGCATAGATCGAATGCAATGCTCCTTCTGGCACGGGCATGATACAAGTCCAGCGTATCAACATGGAGTTTACCGGCGTTCTCGACTCGAAGGGTTGCTTTCAGTTTGCGGGCTGATTTCTCCAGCGCCATTATCCGGTAATTGCGATGATCATAGGTGACACGGAAGAAGTTCTCGCCTGTCGTAGTCCTTTTGTCTGCCGTAGCCTTGAATGAATCATCCTGGTGCTGCGTATCTGCAAGAAAGTCCGAAAGCGCTTGTGCGCCATACTCAACAAGAAAGCTGTTGGCATCGTGGTTGTCAGGCAATAATTTGACTTCAACCGCAATCTCCGGACACCGCATTTCCATCTCACGCTGAAGACGAGAATGAGAATTCTCCCTGTCATCAACTCCGCATAAGAGAAGAGTTATTTTCCGTACGCCCTGTCGTTTCATCAGCACGATGTCATCGTCGCATGGAATCTCAGCGCCCTGTATGGCGATGACGTTCGGATGACCCGCAATCATGGCGCTCAAGCCGTCCATTGCCGATCTCATCAGAATGATCTCTGAATAAGTCTTCATGGCGGACGCGTTCCAGATTCCGACCGGCTTCTCAGTCAGACGGAATTCCTCCAATCCGGTGTTCCCATTGCTTTTTATGCTTCGCGCCCACAGGGTGGTAATATTACCGGCGATGTCGAATACAGGAAAGACAACGCAATCAATGAAACGCTCACTGCCGGCATTTCCAGCCTGAACATGAGCCTCTGTAACCGGAAAGAAGATTCCGAGATCGGTCAGCTCTTTATGAAAATCCACTGTTCCGCTGCCCGGATTTGGAAGTATTGCTTTCAGCTGCCCATCGCAGAATCCGACTCTGTGCCGTGCGAGAAGTCCCATATCGCAGATGCCTCTGCTCAGAAGATATGTCTTCCCTTCTGATGCGCCTGTTTTACCGTCGGATTCATTCCAGAGATTCTTCTCGTACACGCGCACGATGCGTTCAAGCAACTGACTGGCTCGTTCTGTATCCAGTTTGCCGCGATGCTTCGACAAGTTCGTTGAACCAGCCGAATGATTGCTGTTCTTCTTTGTCATCATATCTTTGTCTCCACTTGCCTTCGAGGCAACCTCCTGCATCTTCCGCTCCGTCTTCCATGAATAACGCCTGCCAATGCTCAACTGTCTTGCCGCCGATTGGCCACGGTGTATTCCTGATCAAGCGTTGCCCTCTGTGGTAACAGGTCTTCAGTGCATGCGCTATGTCGTCTTGCAACTCATGCCCTGTTATGATGGCCGTAAGTCCCAGCAATGCAGACTGTTGCGCAGCCATCATATCTTGTAACGGTGCCGATATGTCCGTGGAGAGCCTGTTTCTGAGCAGTGTAACCATCTCTTCATCAAGAGGTTGCGGGATTGAGTGATCTTGTAACGCAACTTGCTGCTGAAGAGGGGCATTTCCGGCACGCCGCCAGTATCGTGGATGTCTTGCACGCCATTCTTGCGTGCGCTGAACATTCTCAGGACCCCGAAAACAACTGGGATTCTTGTTGCACCATTTGACTTGGCTGGCGTGTTTGCTGTATGCCCGGCATGCCGGTGTTGAACAGAAATGCTGACGGTGTATGTTGCGTGTCTCCGGGACAAACCACTCCTCACACTGCCTGCATTTGCGCAATCCTCTCGTGCTCATCGTATTCCCTCCGTGAAAAAACGGGAAGAATACGACAGCGCGTCAAGATGATGCAGCCAGAGAGATCATGGGGAGGCGTACAGAGATGTGGAATTGTGCGCGGGGGCTATGATGTGAATGGCCGGGAAATGAAAACTCTACAACGCTGATGGGAATAAAACGCAACCTCTGCATCTCAGCCATGCTCGAAGCCGTAAGAGACCGCAAACAAGTCATCGGGCTCGACCAGGTCAATCGCGTCCTCATGCAGCCACACTGGAGAAAAGACTATGACTCACCAGCCCCATGACATCGCAAACCAGCGTCCGTGGACCCGCGAACAGATCCGCGCCGCCCGCCAGATCGAGCTGGCACCGTTACTCCAAAAACGCGGCCTCGCTGTTCCGCGATCACGGCAGCGGCAACCTGGAAATCGAACAATACAACGGCCTCATCCTCAAGGCATCGTATTGGAGATGGCCTGAACGTGGCATGGCAGGCAATGGAATAGACTTCTACGTGAAAGTGCTCGGCGCGTCGTTCCACGACGCCATGAAACAACTTATGACATGAAACAGGGCAAGAGGACGCAAACATGCAAAATGACCGTCCCAGTCATAGCCGTACGATCAAAGCTCGGCTATTCGGCCCCAGAACTCGACGGGAGATCGGTGTTCCTTACCAGGCTTCTACCGTAGAAACGTGTCTCATCCGGCCAGATTATGACAGCACACCTGACTGTTCCCCAGACGTTCCAAGGCTTCTCTTGAGATCACCCCAGTCGCGCTTGTTGCCTGTGGTATATTTTAGAGTGTATCCGGTAATAGTACTGGGCCATGGATCATCGTACCCGTAACCTTCCAACATACTCAGTCGCCCATTTTCAACGTAAAGGACGAAACCCGCTCCATGCGTCATTCCGTCAATCTCTGCGACTACATCTCCGAAACGAAGTTTGCTGTTACTTGCTGTAGGTGCAACACCGGCATCGAAATGGGTGTAGAAACCGGCCCCGGTCATCTCACGACGGCTGACCCGGCAGATGGAAAGGTCTTTGCGCAACTGCATCAGCAGAGGGTGGTTGCCCTCCAGCAACTTGTTCAACACTGCGCGTTCAAGTTCTGTGAGTTCGATCATTTAAAAGCTGTGCCGATTTTGACGACATTGTCAACAACGTTGCCTCGCACGGTTATCGTTTGCGTGCCCACCTTGACGCTCTTTTCAAAGACTCCCGTCACCTTCTGGGCCTTTACAGTAGCTTCAGTCGCCTTTTGCATTGCTTGATATGCGGCCTCCTGAGAGCCGAATTCTTTAACCACAGCTTGAAGCCCGTGCTCTGCTTTTCCAAAGATATGGTTGAGTTTGTTGGCGTCAACTGCCCCTTGTGCGATCTTCTGTGCGCCTTGAGCAACCTGCCCCACCTTACTTGCGACATTCAGGGTTTCGTCAACGACCTTAATGTCTTTGGCAATAGTTTCAGCGCCTCTTGCTATTGCACCTTCTTCACCAATAGGAACCACTGCGACTGCCGAGAGGATTCTTTCCGGCGTGGACAACGGCTTTTCATCCAGTCCAGTTGCGGATGTCCCAGTTTTGGCTTCCTCGTAACCAGATATTTGTGCAGCGCCAGGCCAGATGTGCGCAAACATGTCGAAAACCGCTTTAAAGATCTGATAATTATGCTGCGCTTCTTCATATTCCTTCTTCTGCTCAGGCTCCGTATCTTCCGACTGGCTCTCTTGCGGAG
>CAZASC010000166.1:0-6975 GCA_964487695.1 uncultured Victivallales bacterium | reverse complement strand
GACAGAGCAGAAGCGCATTGCGCCGTTTATCAACGCACGCAAAAGCAAACATGCCATCCAATGCCGCAAGCCCTTTATCTCCCTTTTCTTTGACCCATTGAAGGAGAACTTCCGTATCCGTAGAAGATCTGAAGGTGCACCCCTGCCGTTGGAGTTGCGCCCTGAGTTCCTTGAAATTGTAAATCTCGCCGTTGAAACTTATCACCATCGTATCCGAGTCGTCCGACATGGGTTGATGTCCACGCGACGACAAATCCAGGATACTCAATCGTCTATGCCCGAGCACCCAACCTTCACCAACAGCAATTCCCTCGTCATCTGGACCGCGATGTCCCATGATCCTGCACATCCGCAAGACCGCGTCATGGTATTGTTCAGCGCCTTTTCCAACGACTCCACAGATTCCGCACATACGCCAATTCCCTGGACTTAGCGATTCATTCTAACGATCACGGCGGGGGTCTTTCCGTTAGCCGTAGCTTCCAATTCACACGTCCGCTCAAAGAGAATGATCATGTCCTGTCCCAGCGTCTTCCTGAATTGGTCGATCATGGGCAGCAGATTCTTTTCAGCTGGAAGCGCGTCGCAGACGAGCCGTACTCGAATCCGATTAGTCTCTTCCTGTATGATCTGATAACCTTTAACCCACTCAAATTCCTTCATCAGATGAGGGACGAACAAACTTGTCAGCGTATTCCCCGCAGTCGTATGCAAGACTTCTTGAATTCGGCCCTCGACGCGATCAAGGATTGGGAACGGCAGCCCGCACGGGCAGGCGTCGCGGGCCATGACGCCCAAATCGCCGATCTCGTAACGAACGAACGGATTTGCCGCGTTACGAAGATCCGTGACAACAATTCGTCCCGGTTCGCCATGCGGGAGCGATTTGCCGTTTTCATCCACGACTTCGACAAGCAGGTTGTCGGAAGAAATATGGTAACCGCCATGATGACGGCATTCCATTCCAATCAACATGAATTCACGGCTGCCATAGGACATGAACACCTCGTCGCCGAGCCGCCGCGCCAGCAACTCGCGATCCTCATGGTGAAGCCCTTCCGCAGCGGTCACAACAGTCCTCGCTCTCCACGAAAGAGCATCGGGATTCTGTTCGACAAATCGAGCAAGCTCGACCAATCTCCCCGCGTATCCCACGAGCGATTCAGGCATGTAACGGTTGATCTCCCCGCAGCACTTCCGTTTCTTGTCGTCGCCGAACAGGAAGCTGTCGAAGAAACGACGACGCTGGAGTTTGTTGGACAGTTTCTTTTTGAACCTGTCGCCAAATGGCGGAGCCTTCATCGGCACACCCCAAATGTAGTAACTCCTGCGCCCTTCTTCGGCGCCAGCCCAGGAATAACCCCTGTTTGCCACGGCCATGCGCCATTCGTAGCTCTCGCGGGTCACATAAAATCGCGTTGGCACACCTGTTGAACCGCCGGTAGAATGAACGAAGCTGCCGCGAATGGGAGGAGCAACGAGCGCGTTAAAGAGCGCGTTCTGGTCCTTCCTGGTCCAGACGGGTAGTTCGTCAGGCACAATGTCTTCATTTTCACCGGGCAACCCACCCCGATAAGCCCGGACCTTTTCAGCATATGCAGGAAACAAGCCGATGGCTTCACGAACACGCTGATGGAAGAGCGAAGTGGCTATTCGATCCGACTCGTCTCGCGAGAGCCGCGCATTGACCAACACTTGCCGGCGGATCATTCGACGGCCATAACCACGGAGCTGTCCGTACACCTCGTTAATGAACTGATACAGCATCAGGGCACTATCCTCGGTGCTGCCAATAGCACGGCTGGAATGTCCGTTTTGCAGGCAAGGAACAGTTTTCTCGTTTCATAATGAGTTTCACCAAGATCGAATACGGCTGCATATCTCTTTTGCAAAGCCGCCAGAAGAGCCCTTTCGGAATACTCGCCCGACTTCAGAAAACGCTCCGCGACCAATTTCAAGGCATACTCATCCGTTGGACTGACGAACTCGATGAAAATGTTCTGCCTGACAAACCCCGAAAGATATTCCACGAGCTTGTCCATCGTTTCAAAGAGCACGCTGTTTCCGAGCTTGTCGGAAAACATGTAGTGAATCGCCGACATGAATATCACGACGTCAAAGCGTTCTTTCGCATTGAAGTCGGGGATACAAGCCTCTTGAAACTGCACCTGTTTCAACCCCAATGCGACGCACGTCTTCTCTGCCCTGGCAAGGGCTCTGGCGTTCCGATCAACACCCACAGCCTTGGAAGCCCCCAACATCGCGGCTTCCAGAACAAAGAAACCGGTATCACAGCCTATTTCAAGGAACGACCTCTGCCTGACCAGTGCTGAGAATACTTTCTCCATGGTCCGATATTTCTTCAGCGTTGCCCCATAAGCCGCAAGATCATTGTGACAATAGACATAGCTCTGGTATTCGTTCTCTACCCTGTACTTCAGGACAAACCACAGTCCTGGAAAGTACTTGAAAAGGAGATCATGCAAACATTTCTTCATCTTAAATGCATCCCGCTTTCTTGATATTGGCCACAATCAATTCTGCACATCTGTTGGCGAGTGGCCATTATGAAGTCAAGTACTCCCAATAAAGCTCTTCCTCTTTCTTAAGAAAGGCATTTAGAATCTGCTCATTTGTCGCGAGACACAGCTCATGAGTTCTCTTCTTAACTATCGTATTGTCTCTTATCGCAGACATGTGGCATATGCGATTCACATCCACATCCACAAACTTCAGATTTCCATCCTTCACGCACCAGTTACCTTCATTGAAATCCAGAATTACGACCCCGGTTTCCAGCGTCCACACCCCCAACTTCAGAAAGAAAGCGGTGAGCACGGTTCGATCGCGCAATTCCCGCTTGTGAACCATGTGCCCGGCGTCTTCCACAAGGCAGACTTCACCTACCAAGTGCCGACAATGCACCGACAACCCCTTCTCCGCCATGCTATTCATTAGTCGGCAACTCTCCTTGGTCGCGTTCTCGTCAAGAACATCGTTAGGTTGCCCGTACTGTTTACGGCTTATTCGTAAGAGAAATTCATCACCTCTGATCCTGAACACATAATTGTGCCTACCTTCGGCAAGATATTTTACTGTCATTTTCGTGCCGTTCGGCAGGCTAATTGTTCTCCATAATCCCGACTTCACAAGGAATAGTCGGCGCAGTTTACGTAATACCCACCGAGGCAATGACCCAACCAATGATAGTTGCTTTATTGAATAACCATCTCTTTCAGGGCCCCACTTCACACGATACGGTTTGAACCCGAGTTTCTGTTTGAACATTATCATGCCTTCCGAGGCGCCGAGGAAACTGTCATACATCAGGTACTTTACCTGATTCCCCGTTCTCTTTCTTTCGGTGAGATATCTGACAATGTGAACAACCAACTGATACATGACCCCATCGTTAAGATAATCGCCATGGCCCAATAGCACGGCTATAACGGCGACTTCATTATACGAGGCCACCCAGGCACAGGCCACCAGTTTGCCTTGGCTGCTGATGACCCCGAAATAGTTGTAATTTGGCATTACGTTGTAGAATAACTTCTGGCGAAACCTCTCCGGAATGGATTTCCCCTGTCTCTCAGGTTTCGATATTTTGACCTCATGGATGTCATCTGCATATCTGTTCCGATCTATCTCCATCACTCTGTAGCCCCGCCGTTCAGCCTTGCGGGCATAGTAGGCAGCGGAGTTCTTACCGTTGATTGATAGGATATAAGCATCAATATCATCAGGAACAGGCAGCATCGCTATTCCAAATTCTTTGCTCCTGACAAGGGGAAACTTGGCATGCCTTTGCGTGAAACAACGGTAGGTGTGAAGCCAACCGTCACCCTCCTCGGGATCGATGTGTTCCTCATTGTCAACTTTCATGCACACGGCAACTGTCGTCTCCGAGAAAAGTATGCGAGCAACGAAGAGAAGCCGTTTCCACGCGGCCTTCCATGGATTCACCGGTTTCCCCTCATGCCCAGTCGTATCGCGATCGCGTCCTGGTATGGACCCGACTGCATACCTCCATAAAAGAGGCAGGAAATGATCCATGGGGCCATGGCCAGTCTGCCGCCTGGAAATCAGCGCGATCCATTCCGACCGCAACAGATACCGGATGGCAACACCCCGCGATCCCCGGCAGAATGCCATCCATGAAGCATGATTGTACTGGCTGGAAATAGCGGCTGGTTTCATATGTCTGTATTCGCGCAGCACGCCGTCAGGAGAGAACGCTTTATCTATAACGCGAAGCACTTGCGGCAAAAACTTCCGATCATCCCGGCTCAACCCCGTGGCCTGTTCGCGGTATTGAGCCAGCGGCGACAGAATCTTCCCTACTTCGCCTTTGGCCGCAATCCGCATCCATAAATCGTAGTCCTCCGGTCCTCGAAACTGATCATCGAATCCGCCTACGGCATCCAGAACGCTCTTTCTTATCATAACCGTGGAAGTCGCAACCTGGTTCGACACGGCGAAGGAGGCGAGAGAGAAAAGCTGAAACCTGAAACCTGAAACCTGAAAGCCGGCCTCCTTACTTTGGCCACTCTTTTCTACCAACTCAGGCTTCGGGCTTCCGAACTGTATTACTCGGCTCCCCGATTTATCTTCGGGGCCTTCAGCCTTCATGGCAACGCCTCCACACCACAATACGACTTCAGGATATTTCGAGGCCATCTCCATCTGAACAGCCATCTTCCCGGGAAGCCACGCATCGTCAGCGTCCAGAAACGCTATCCACTCACCTGTTGCCACGGCTATTCCCCTGTTTCTTGCGGCAGCGGGCCCGGAGTTATGGGGGAGACGCAAGAAACTGAAACTTGAAACCTGAAACTTGAAACCTGAAAGCGAAGGCGAAGCATGAAAACTGTCGGAGTCCTGACCCGAATGCATACCCGACGCAGCTTTGGCATCCAACTGACTACTGACCACTGACCACTGACACCCATGCTCCGCCACCCATTCTTTGACGACATCGGCGGTATTGTCTGTGGAAGCATCATCCACGACTATTATTTCGCAAGTCGAAGACCAATCGGTTCCCCGTTCTGCATCAGCGCTTCCCACGTCTTGCTTTCCACTCTGCTTCCAAACCGAATCCAGCGCAGCGCGAATGGTGGAGGCGGAATTGTACGCAGGGATTATTACGCTGACTTGTAGGGAAGACATAACTATGTTTTGCTAATTCGGAAAGCCACCATGGGCTTGCGACGAAACCCGCCTTCCCAGATTGGAACCATTCCGTGCTTGCGACAAAGTTTGATCAGTGTGCTTCGCCCCATTGCAATCTCACGAAACCAACGATGTTGCGGCTGGTGATGAGTAATGACGAATGCCATTCCTGACAGCAAAGCCCTTGCATAATAGAGACAACGTCCCGGATCGGCAATGCTGCTCAAACAAAAATCGCGGTAGTATTTGAACGAGTGAATCTGGAACAGAACGATTCCTTTGTTCTTCAATACTCGCGCTATTTCAGAGAGTGTCTTGCTCACGCTCACATACGGCAGAAGCAATCGCGCCACCACCAGATCAATGCTTTCAGGAGCGAACCCGAGATACGCGCTATCCATCTGCTTGAATGTCACATTAGCACAGTCACCCCAGCACTCCGCAAGATCTCGCCCCATTTCGACAGACCGAATGTTTCTGTCAACACCAATAAGATCAGGCAATTGAGAACCGCTTTCGATTCGATGATGGGCAAAATCGTACAGCCCGTATCCGCCAAGGCAGCCCAGATCGAGAACGGTCGAATCCTTGCCCAAGTCGAGACCATACGATTCAGGCTCGAACGGCACATAGGGAATGGCGTCGCAGAATTCATCGGCACAGCTGGTTTGTCTCTCGTGCATTTCCAATGTGTAATTCCACATCTGAGCGATATAGCGGCATGAATCGTCCGCCAAATCGCATGCCTTAAGTTTATCTCGCAATTTCAGAAGATCAGGCATTACAGTGCTTTCTCGCCTAGCACCGTCCCGCCGAGTGCTGATTCTCGTTCACTTCCACCCATAATTAACATCAGTTATGTGTTTAACTACGAAATACGCGGAAGGCGCGAAAAGACCTCCCGCGTTTCGCGGGAGGTCTGATTGACAAATCTTTCATGTTCGATGCCTGGATAATGCCCAAAATTCAGTAAAAGCCCTAACTGCTTGCCCGTTGCTTTCAGATATCTGTACCCATTTTCGCGCCTTTCGCGTATTTCGTAGTTTCCTCTTGCTCTTGTCTGCGTTAATCGGCGTCCGTCGGCGGTTGCTGCTTCTTCTTTGCTTCGTTTGCTGCCTCAATGTTCAGATATTTTTTAAACACGGAGAAAGCGAAGGTGGGAATTCGCCCGGTGTGGTCACCGGGCCTACAAAATAGAATGTTCAATAAATCAAGTGACCTCATGCCGCACTATCCGCTTTTCTTTCGAGGAAGCTTCTATTGGCTTGCCCTGCTCTTATCCGCGTTCATCTGCGTTAGTCGGCGGTTTCATCCTCTCCCATAGCTATCGGAAGACTGGTTTGCAGCGACTTCGCGATACATCCCGATCATCTGGGCAATCACGACTTCTTTTGAAAACATCTTTTCGGCCCGCTGCCGTGCCTGCCGGCCATGTTCCAAAATCCACGATTCCGTCACGCCTGCAAGACACTCTGCCAGTGCGCCTTCGCGAGCCATGTCAATACAAACACCGCCATCGCCTATCACCCATTTTGTAACGGGATATTCGTGGCCAACGCATGGCACACCAGTGGCCATCGCTTCCAGAAAACAGATGCCGAAGAATTCCTTCAACGCGGGATGAACATACAAATCAAGACAGCGATAGAAATCAGGCATGCGATCAAAAGGCAGATCCCTGAAAATCCTGTGGCGTTCGGGAAGAAATTGGCGCGCTGTTTCTTCCAGCTTTATTGTTTGATCCGTTGCCGCCCCGGCAAGCACAACGAACACTTGCCTGCCCGATCTCGCGTAGCCACC
>CAZASC010000165.1:0-7157 GCA_964487695.1 uncultured Victivallales bacterium | reverse complement strand
TTCGTTTCGCAAAAATGCCTTCTGGTGCCATTCATGGTCATTGGCACACCGCCATTGCCAGTGGCGGCGGTATCATGCCGAATCGTTACCGTGTGGCTTTGACGCAATTACGGCCGGCTTCTTTTGCGCGGTAAAGCGCTTTGTCGGCGGCTTCCAGCACGTCTTGCGGCGACGGATGCTTCTCGTTATTTTCTGCCACGCCGATGCTGATTGTTATGTTGATACTTGTTGGCTTGTCGGTGGCTGGCTTTGCCTGCGGTTTCTCGGGTTTTTTCCTCGGCCGGTCTTTGCCCCTCAGCCAGAATTTCCTATCCTCTACGCTTTTCCTCAATTCATCAAAAAGAGGAAGCTTCGTCTGGCAATCGCTTCCGTCGCAGACGATCACAAACTCCTCTCCTCCGTAGCGATACACTTTTCCGACCGCCTTGTCTTTCAAGTGGGCGGCCATGAATCTTAAAACCTGGTCGCCTGTATCGTGTCCGTACTTGTCATTGATCTTTTTGAAGAAGTCTATATCCGCTATTGCGATGACAAAGTCACCGCTGAGTCTGGCGAGATGATGTTTTAGCGCCCGCCTCCCCGGCAATTCGGTGAGTTCGTCAATATGGGCACTGCGCCACGAGCTTTCCATTACAGCCCATACCAGCGAGAGCCCCGCCGCCGACATGAAAGACAGAAACACGCTTTGCGCATCCTCCGGCTTCCAGAAGCCGGCGCGAAAATTCAGTCCCCCAAGTACAAATAGCATTGCCGAGCACATGATCTTGCCCAGCACAGGACTCTCGTGCTTGTTCCTTATGAACATCGGAGGAGTGCAGACCAGAAAGAACAACAGACCCGCCGGCGGAATGCGGCACCAATCGCAGAGGGGCCTGAACATGGGTGATTGCGCGGACAGCAAGGCTTCATTTATGGGGCGGAGCTGGGGCAGAAGAAATATGACGAGAATCGCGGAAAAAAGCAGCGCAGCTCGCACATAGCCGTAGCTTGTGAACAGCCCGCGTTCGCTGAGGTGATAGAGCAGCACTGTGAACGACGGAACATAAATCGCGGCGAGAAAGATGACTGTAGCGCCCTTCGCGACGTCGCCCTGCTCAAAAAAGGAGCGACTCACCAGATAGGTGATGACAGTCAGAAGCAGACACAGAAAAGACACCCTTGTTTGCGTAAAGAAAACTCCAAACAGCATGCCAACGGCAAACAGAAAGTATGGGATGTACGGGAAATAGGTATATTGAGGCCACAATGAGGCTGCCGGATATACAACGAGCAGCAGCATCAAGGCAAACAGAAGAATGATGGGGAGAATAAGCGGAACCCATGTTTTCATGGGAATATGTGACTGATCATTTGAATTCGGTTGTGATCTTCCTGCCTAACCTGAGATGATAACCGCAATGGACACACAGAACCGCTTCGCCGGGCATCTCCTTTTCGCAATTCGGACATTTGATTGCGGCAGCGACAGTCTCTGCGGATTCCTCTGCGCCGGTTTCCTGCGATTCCGATGCGGGCGCATCGGCTTCCGGCGCCTGCGGAACAGTCATCTGCTGCTGACAGCCAGGACATTCCACTACTTCGCCGGCCATCTCGCCCGGAGCTTCAAGTACCTGATTGCAATTTGGGCAACTGAATTCAAAATCGGACATGTGATTCGCCTCCCGCTGTCAGTTCATCGTTGAAAAGCATTGAGAACTGTCCGGCCAAAAAATATCGTTTTTCAACTCTTGCAGTCTTATCGCACATCCGTCCACGCTGCGTCAAGAACGCTTCAAGCTCACGCGGTGTTCCTCCGGATGCCGGAGAATCTGCTTCTAACGGCACCCCACCCGTAGGCGATAGTGATACCAATACACATGACCGGATGAACAAACCACGCCGGGTCGCGAATGACCAGGAAACCGCGCAATGCGTCCAACGTTGGTTTGACAAGAGTCAGACTGATAAAAATGAATTTTACCAACTTCCACTCGTCGCCGGGCATATACACACTGTAACGCCTTCTGGCCTGGTCGGCAAAATGATACTTTTCGACAAACAATACCCGCCGTTTGAGAAACGCGAGCAGCCCCCGCGCACCGGTGAGATGAATAAGCGAATTCTTCACAAAGGCGAAAGTGTTGTGCCCTGATTTTATGACATCAACCATAACGTCAATCGGAAAATGGTGCTCAGGCCGGACATCGGCATTGGCCATTACCAATTCGCGACGCATAAGGCAGCCATTGGTTCCTATCGTTGGAATCTTCCGCGGATCGTTGTCAAACTTCACCACGTAGTAGTTTCCGCAGTCTTCGGACGCGCCAAGCAGATTCCATGATTTTGAAGTCTGCATCATCCGATCGGCCTTGCCGAAATAGAAAGGAACCGGTTCAATCGTGCCGAACAACGCGTAATAGCGATCCAGCAACGAGTAGCTCCGGTCATAGTGGTAATAGCAGCTCTCTACGGCAACTACTTCCGGATGTTCAAGCATCGGCTGCACCAACTCGTTAAGATAATTGCGGGACGGCATGAAGTTGTCGTGATCAAGAATAAGCACCAGTTCTCTCCCGGCATGGTTGAAAGCCGTGCCGCGATTGAATTCGGCGTTCTGGATTTCGGCAGGAATCGCGATGATTTCCGCGCCATATTTAGCGGCTATAGCCTGCGTATCGTCCGTGGATCCACCATCTCCAAGCAGTATTTCTATTCTGGATTGGGGATAATCCTGTTCACGGACCTTTTCCAGGCATTTCGCCAGCGTCTTGCCGGAGTTGAACGTGGCGATTACCACGGAAATGCCGGGATGCCTGTCTATTGTTGTCTTTTCCATACGTATTTCTGAATGAAATGCCAGCAGGAGCCCGGTATTAAACGGTGGACCAAGACAAGCAGCTTTGTGTCTCTCCCAACGAGGATTTCGGCAGGCGGCCTGGCATCGGCGAGGCAGTCTATAATCACCCGAGACACGCGTTGCGGTGAAGTGAGTGGCAACAACCAGTTGAGAAAAGGGATCCTGCCCCTCGCCGAACCTTCCGGGGGAGAAGTTGGCGGATCCTTTGCCAGAGCACCGGGCGAAATGCAAACGACATAGCGTCCGCTGGACAGCAATTCATGATAAAGACTCAGGCTCATCGCTCGCAGGGCAAATTTCGACGCCGAATAGAGGCTGAATCTCGGGAAGCTGATGAGGCCGCTCAGCGACCCTACGTTGATCACTTTGCCGGACGGGGGAAGATGAGGCAGAACCAGCTTGATAAGCCTGAACGCACCGACAACATTAGTGTCCATAATCTTTTCGAAATCCTTCACTTCGAAATCCATGCCGGCACCGGCAGGACTGACAGCAACAAGGTTGACAAGAGCATCAATCTTTCCATGCTCCTTGAATATGGTCAAAATCGCCTGTTCGCAGGACATATCGCTCGTGACATCGAGTTTTATTGGAACAATCGCGACGTCTGCCTCGACGTGAACCGGGTGTGTGCAATAGCCGGCGTAGACTTTGTGGCCTGACTTGGCCAGTTCCCGACACAGGACTCCTCCCAACGAAGAAGACGCTCCAGCAACTAAGACTACAGAACGCATTTTGCCCTCTACATCGCTTTACTGGCAAATTGTTCATCCCCCATTTATCTCAACCACAAAACACGGCGCAGGGGACCGAATGTGCCATTGATTGCGATCTCCGACATATATAATGAAATCGCGAGGACACATCTTTGACACAGGAAATGTGCAATTTTTCCACAAAAACAGCAAGGCTCATTACTCAACGATTATTTTTTACTCATGACACATCGCAATTTGCGCAACATTTGCCTTTACACCGAATTCTTCCTGTCTATGCTATAATTTCAATGGTGGTGGTGGGGCTCGTATCGGATGAGAGGTCGCTCATGCAAGAACAGGGCGATACATTGTGTCCGTCACGAAAGGAACGTGTATCATGAACCGAAAACTGACGCATTGGACGTGGATTTCTTTGTTCACTATTTGCCTGGGCTTCTTCTTTGGCGGATGCGAGGGACGCGGGGGACAATCGCCGGACAGTAACCCCGGCACGCCAGTTGCAATTTTCGGAGATGCGACATTGCAGGTCCAAGTTCAAGACTATAAGTCAAACATCTATCTTGACGATGAGTTTATAGGTTCTGTTGAGGCAGGTTCGTCAGAACAATGGGCCATTCCTTCCGGGCAACACACACTCAAGGTCACCAATGCCGCAGCGAACTATGAACCACAAGAGCAAACATTCACAATCACAAAAGGAGAAACCTATAGCGTGCCTGTTTCGTGGGTGCAAGCGCCTGTCTCATGAGTCACCAGCCGCGCCAAATCACAATATCTTCGAGCTCCTTCATTGTGACGGGATCGTGAATTCACGGGTCGGCGATATTGACGTTGTTCAGTGCGCCGTGGTACTTTGGTGATGTGAAAGTCAAAACATCAATAACACTATCGCATCAGGTTCTTCAGCTGATCGCCAGACACAATCATGAATTCAATAGCCGGATATATTGACTACCAGCGGCGGGAGTATTGCAAGGACATCAAGTGTGCGGTGCAATTGGATCTGGATCGCCAGAAGGAGGGTTCCGCCGACTACGACAAGATCCGCGACATCTGCAAGAACAACTGTCGGCATACGACATACGAATTTCATCACTGGCTGATTCAGAAAGGTTATCTGATCGTGAGGCCGGCGAAATAACAAAATACATCGTAAATGGAGAATACAGCAATGGATTGGGGTAAGAAAAACAGACTGGCGCAAACGATCAAATCCGATGGGCATTGTTTCTTCATGCCAATAGACCACGGATATTTCCAGGGGCCGACAAGCTGCCTTGAGAAACCTGGCGAGACAATAAAACCGCTCATCAGCTACGCAGACGCCTTGTTCTGCACTCGCGGCGTTCTGCGCAACTGCATTGATCCCGATAATAGCATTCCGATCGTTCTTCGCGTTTCAGGCTGCACAAGCATTGTCGGCAAGGACCTTGCGAACGAGGAAATCACCACGTCCATCGAAGAAATTATCCGCGTCAACGCATCGGCTGTCGGCGTTTCTGTCTTCATCGGCACCGATTATGAGCGTCAGACATTGAAGAATCTCACTGACCTCGTGAATGACTGCTCTGACTATGGCATTCCCGTCATGGCCGTCACAGCGGTCGGCAAGGAGATGGACAAACGCGAAGCGCGTTACCTGGCACTTTGCTGTCGTATTTGCGCGGAGCTCGGCGCGGACGTCGTGAAGACCTACTGGTGCGAGGATTTCGACAAAGTCGTGTGCGGCTGTCCTGTTCCGGTCATAATAGCCGGCGGCCCGCAGTGCGAAACGGAAATCGAAGTATTCAATTTTGTCCACGACGGCATGCAGAAGGGCGCCATCGGCATCAATCTGGGGCGCAACGTATGGAAACACCCGCATCCTGCGGCGATGATGAAAGCCCTGCATGCGATCATCCACAAGAAGGCAACTCCGAAAGATGCCGTGGAGATTTTCAACGCAGAGAAGAAGCCAAGCAAGTAGCGATGACAAAAGAAACGACCTTCGATACTGAACACTATGCGTGCTGCTGTATATTACAGAAACAACGACGTCAGGCTTGAAGAAAGGCCGAAACCGCAAATCAGAGCGGGCGAGCTTCTTGTCAAGGTCATGGCCTGCGGCATCTGCGGCACAGACGTTCTCGAATGGTATCGGGTCAAGAAAGCACCGATTGTTCTCGGTCACGAAATGGCGGGCGTCGTAGCCGAAACGGGAGAAGGCATCAAGAACTACAAGATTGGCGACAAGGTTTTCGTGACGCATCATGTTCCCTGCAACACATGCCGGTATTGCCTTGCAGGCAACCACACCGTCTGCGAAACGCTGCATACCACCAACTTCTCGAACGGCGCATTTGCAGAGTATATCACGATCCCAAAGATAAACGTTGACCGCGGAACATTCATTCTACCGGACGAAATGAGCTTTGACGAGGGAACCTTCATCGAGCCTTTGGGCTGTGTTGTCCGCGGCCAGCGAACGGCACGTTTCCGGCCCGGCCAGACTCTGCTCATAATTGGCAGCGGGATTTCCGGTTTGCTTCATATCCTGCTCGCCAAAGCCAGCGGCGCGGGCAGAATAATTGCCACAGACGTGAACGAGTTCAAATTGGAACTGGCGAAGGAATTCGGGGCCGATGTTGTAATCAATGCCAGGGAAGACGTTCCAAAACTGGTTAAGGAATGCAACGAAGGCCATGGTGTTGACCTTGTCATGGTTTGCACTGGCGCGTTTGTTGCATTTCAGCAGGCTTTGAAATGCGTGGACCGTGCCGGCACACTTGTAACTTTTGCAACGACGGAGCCTGGCGTGGACCTGCCCGTTCCTATCAACGAATTCTGGCGCAACTCGGTCACCGTAATGTCGTCCTATGCCGCAGCACCTTATGATCTGGCGACTGCGATGGAGCTGATACGCGCAAAACGCGTGGACGTAAACAGGATGATTACCCATCACTATGGTCTCGCCGATGCAGGCAAAGGATTCAAGATGATGACGAGCACAACCGAACGCGCGCTGAAAGTGATCATCGAACCGCAGAAATGAAAGAATACCTGATACCGGTCATAGCAGCTCTGATCTGCGGCGCACTCGGAGCCGTATCTGCAAGGGTGATAGCACACTTCGGCTGTGGTTGACCCGTCATGACCAGCCCCTGGTCAGGGGCTCTCATCGGCGCAATCATCGGCTTCATCATTGGCCAGGCAATTTCCGGTAAATGATGGATAACGGCATCGTGGAGAGATATTGCTCACGGGTGCAGCACATTGCCGAGACTTTCTGTTTTGACATGTTTTGACTCCTCGTAGCCACATGCCACAAATGAAGACATCTGGGATAGATGGTGTCTTCTGGAGAAAGACTGCCGCCCTGTCCTCCACTACTATCTTGGACATCTGGAACAGCATTCGACATATACATTCCACAATATCCTCAATCTCAGCCGTGCAGTAGAAGTCTACCACAGGAAAAGGAGTAACTGAATCAGACTGCGCGTGATGCGAATACTTGTGTAAGTCCTTGTTTTGTCAACACTTGGCAAGCCAAGACAAGAGCAGGCAACGAAATAAAATGGTCGGGGCGGCGGGATTCGAACCCGCGACTTTCAGCTCCCAAA
>CAZASC010000164.1:0-7194 GCA_964487695.1 uncultured Victivallales bacterium | reverse complement strand
CCGCAAGCCTAAGCCAGGCCTCCTATTGATTGCAGCAGCGGAGCACGACATCTCCCTTTCCACCAGCTATATGATTGGGGACCGTTGGCGCGATGTTGAGGCGGGACAACGCGCCGGTTGCCGGACTGTCTGGATTGATTGCGGCTATGCTGAGCAAGGTCCTTCCATTCCGGCCGATGCCGTTGTGAAGTCGCTGCAAGAGGCAGTCGCTTGGATTCTTCAAGCAGAACGGAAAGGCGATGATACGAGATGAACTCACTCGATAAGCTTCGGATAAAGATTTTTGCTGACGGCGCTGAGAAAGCAGGGATGCTTGAAATGTACCGCAATCCTGTTATTCAGGGGTTCACCACCAATCCAACACTGATGCGCAAGGCTGGAGTAAGCGATTATGGAACCTTTGCGCGCGATGTCTTGGCCGCAATACCGGATCGGCCAATATCCCTAGAAGTGTTGTCCGATGATTTCCAGGAGATGGAACAGCAGGCGCGAACCATCTCCAGCTGGGCTGATAACGTATACGTCAAGATTCCAATTACAAATACTAAGGGTGAGTTGTCGACCGAAGTGGTTCGTCGACTTAATGGCGATGGAATCAAAATCAACGTGACAGCTCTTCTTACCTTGGATCAAGTTCGATCGGTTACAGCATCACTTACCGGAGAGACGCCGGCATGTGTCTCAATCTTTGCTGGTCGAATCGCGGATACTGGTCGCGATCCTATTCCCATCATGACAAGCGCGGTGGAAATGCTGAAGGATATCCCAAACGCAGAACTGATTTGGGCAAGTCCACGGGAACTACTGAATGTTTTTCAAGCCGATGAGATTGGTTGTCATATTATCACCGCAACCAACGATATCTTGAAAAAACTCGCGCTGGTAGGAAAGGACCTGTCCGATTATTCGTTGGATACCGTCAAGATGTTCTATTCCGACGCCACTGCCTCGGAATTTATCTTGTAGCGAGCAAGGGATAAGGCTAAATTGTTATAGGTGTGGTAGAGTTAGCCTGCGCGTTGTTAATTCTTAATGTCGCGGCGGTTCATTACTTCGCCACAGATAGGAGAATAATGAAAGCGCTCGACGCTGCATTGTATATGGTCAACTCGGGCGGCTCTCAGGTTTTTCTGGGAGCGCCTTGGGTTCCGTTGTCAATTAGGATGGTACCAAGGAAGTGGAGGAAACGCATAGCATTGGAATGGCTGGCAATCAGTCCGCATTATTTCTTTCGAACGGCCCACAATAACAACCTGGGACATATTGCCTTCTTGACGTCTGAGTGGGAGAGAAACAAGCGATCCCGTCAACTACTTGCGGACCAGGTTGTCAAACCATATCTTAGTCCTGATTTTACGGTACTAGACTACGGTTGCGGGCCAGGGTGGCTTGCAGCGGCGGCATCTACCTATGCTCGACGTGTTGTGGCATGCGATATTTCGAAAGGAGTATTGGAGTGCGCAAGAGCGCTCAACGCTAGGTCTAATTTAGAGTACCTTGAAGTTCACCAAACGGGCCTATCTGAAATTGAGGATTCCTCGGTAAATCTAATCTACTCCTTCGCAGTTGTTCAACACGTCGAGGACGATGTGTTTCAGAAGATACTTGATGAGTTTCAACGCGTGCTGAAGTGCGGATCCCAAGTTCTCTGCCACATTGTCTTAAGAGGGGGGATCGGATGGAGGACAGAAGTCCAATGGCGTGAAGACCGAAGCATTATGGGACGGACGAGGTGGGTTGCCGGTCTTCATTGCTTTGCACGCGACTCGGAGCAGGTAACGGCAATGGTGGAAGCTTCTGGATTCTGCGAAATTGTATTAGATCCTATTCAATTATCAGGACAGGATGATCTCGCCCATCAGCATCTATTGCGATTTAGGAAGCCTCGGTGATCCGCGAAGGCAAATTCCGAACGCCGAACTGATTTTGACAAGTCCACGATAACTGATGAATGTTTATCAATCTGATGAGATTGGTTGCCACATCATCACGGCCACCAACGATATCCTGAGAGAACTCGAGATGGCTGAGAAAGATCTTTGTGAATACTCGCAGGATTCTGTTAAGATGTTTGTTCGGACGCCACGGCATCGGGATTTGCTATATCGCAAACTCAGATTGGACGAGATGCTGCGAGAATCATAACGGATTATACTACGTTATATGGGGTATTTAGAGGAACAAAGTTGCCAGTATAGGTATTACATCTGGTACGAAGAATACTGACAAATCGAAGCAGTAATAGCTCACGAATTGTATTCTTTACCAATATATGCTATTGGGTATATGTACGGCTAGCTTGCATCCAAGATAACTGCGGTAAATAAGTGATTATGTCTCAGCCTTACAAGATGTGTGGATGATTAATAAACCTGCGAGCCATTAGTATTAATGGATATAATGAACTGAGACTATAGTATTAATTGGAAAATCATGAAAGTACTACTCGTTACAGTTGCTCATTTTGCCGATCAACCTGGAGGAGCGCAGAAGATAGCGTTTGATGAGGCGGTAGAACTTAGTTGTCGAGGGGAAGATGTTTGGGTACTCGCGCAGGGAACTCCCTTGCTTCCGGAGTATGAACAGAAAGATGGAATTCACCTTCTCCGCTACGTTCCTGAAAAGGTAGCACCCTGGAATCCCGCCCGACGGTTTGCCCACCAGAAGGCTGCGGCGGCAGTACTTGCGAGGCATCTGCCGAAAGTGGATGCAATCCATGGCTTTATTCTCCTGGCCTATCTGGCTGCACTTGACTTCTACGGCGATTCAGTCCATTCCAGCTATACAATCTGTTCGCCAGTGGTGATGGAGATGGCCATTGCATGGAGGAACTCTAGTTTTCTGCGAAGGCTGACGGCACCGATTGGACTGGCTATCATCAACCGGCTTGAGGCTGATTGCTTGCGCAGGTCGCGAGTCATTACGGCGATGTCGCAATATACTATTGAATGCATTGACAGAATTCATAGTTCCGCAGTTGCCAATAGGTTGAAGCTGGTCCCTGGATGGGTGGATACCTCGTGCTTTGTACCAGTAGAGGATAGAGGAAGTATAAAAGCGCAGCTTGGATGGCCAACGAATATTCCGATCCTGTTTACTTTACGGCGATTGGTTCCACGAATGGGATTAGATCGGTTACTCGATGCAGGCTATCGTTTGTTAGGGGACCGGCTTAATTTTCACTTGGTGATAGGGGGAAGTGGACCACTGCGAGTCAGGCTGGAGGAACAAGCAGAAGCGCTCGGGATGAGCAGCTCGGTGACTTTTATGGGACGAGTGGAGGATAACATCCTTCCATTGGCTTATGCGGCATGCGATGCGTTCGTGTTACCGACAGAAGAACTGGAGTGTTTTGGACTGATTGCCCTTGAGGCATTATCGGCTGGTCGCCCTGTATTAGCTACGCCTGTAGGAGCGATTCCGGAAACTATTTGTAAATTCGATCATTCATGGATAGCACGTTCAGCCGAGGTAGAGGACATAGCTGATTTACTTCGCCAATATCTCATGGGCAAACTGCCCGAGCATGCTCCATCGCAACTACACGATCAGGTCCACCACAATTACAGCCGCGAACAGGTTCTGGATAGGTTCATTAAGACTGCAATACCAGGGAATGAAAACTATAGCGGTGCGGACTGAGCCTATTATGGATAATGTTGGGTCGGAAGCGGGCGGCCGAAAACGTCAGCGTGTGATGGTTTGCGTAGGCAACTATCTTCCAGGATATAAGTCGGGTGGTCCTGTCCGTGCCATCGCAAATATGGTTGCTCATCTAAGCCCATATTATGATTTCTATGTTGTGACGAGAGATAGGGACGCAGGGGATGTAGAAAGTTATCCCGGTGTGACGCCAAACCGGTGGTATCGTGTTGGAAGCGCACAGGTTCTGTATTGTTCCTCAGTCGGGCCGAAGATTCTTCGGCGCGCTTTTCGGGAGGTACGGCCCAATGTCATCAGTCTGAACTCGTTCTGGGACGAGTTTACTAGAGCGGTGGTGCTACTCCGTCGTGTCGGCGCATTTGGTAATACTCCAATATTGCTTGCGCCGCGTGGAGAGTTTTCTCCTGGCGCGATGCAGATCAAATGGAGGAAGAAGTCTCTCTACCGTCATTTAGCGAAACTGTTGGGTTTTTACGAAAACTTACTGTGGCAGGTCTCGACGCCTCGAGAACAGCAGGAATTATTGCAGGCAGCGCCGGCGCATCGCCTTGATTCCGCTTCCATCTATGTAGCTTATGAGATAAGCGATGCCATTGCCTCGACGGCCGCACATGTAGCAAAGGAACCGGGGTCGGTCAAGCTGGCGTTCATCTCGCGGATTAGCGAGATGAAGAATCTGCATTTCCTGCTCGATGTACTTGGGGAAATAAATGGAGAGGTTCATCTCGAACTATTTGGCCCGGTGGCCGACAATGATGAAGCATACTGGGAGAGGTGTAAGAATCTGCTGGCGAGACTTCCAGCTAATATTAAAGTTGAATATCAAGGTTCAGTCGACCATTCCATAGTGCATCAGGTGTTGCATGACCACCATTTCTTCGTTTTGCCAACGAGGGGGGAAAACTTCTGTCATGCGGCGGTGGAATCATTTATCAATGGAACTCCAGTAATACTTAGCGACGAGACTCCATGGATAGGATTAAATGAGGTGTTCGCCGGTTTTGACATTCCATTGAATGATCGGGCGCGGTGGATAGCTGCGCTGCAGCAGTGCGTCGATATGGACCAGCTAGCATACGCGGCTTATCTACACGGTGTGTTCGAATATGCTCGGAAGTTCTTGGTAGAAGATGCTGTCAGACAGAGTTTTACTATGTTCGAGAAACTGCTCTCTGACTTCAAATAGAATGAAGTACAGTAGTCTGTAGAATAATATGTTAGAATACACAACATTAGTATAAGTATGGTTGTATCCGGCAGATACTCTCAGTAAATAAGTAGCCTGGAGAAAGCGTGGCTGACGAGATGGATCTAAGCACATTTACAGGAAAGACACTTCTGATTACCGGCGGTACGGGGTCCTTTGGCAATGCTGTCGTGGAACTTGTGAGTACGGCGGGATTCAGTGAAATTAGGATTTTTAGCCGGGACGAGAAGAAGCAGGATGACATGCGCAACCGGCTGAAGAACGCCGCGATCAAGTTTTACATCGGCGATGTTCGGAACTATGACAGCGTTCTACAGGCGATGCATGGTGTGGATTTTGTATTTCATGCTGCTGCACTGAAGCAGGTTCCATCGTGTGAGTTCTTTCCTATTGAAGCAGTACAAACAAACACATTGGGCGCGGAAAATGTAATGAAGGCTGCGCTGGCTTCCAATGTCACCAAAATGATTGTTCTGAGCACGGATAAGGCAGTGTACCCCGTGAACGCAATGGGGTTGTCGAAGGGGCTGATGGAGAAGTGCATGGTGGCCAAGGCGAGGGTGTTCCAGAATAGTTCCACTGTCTTCTGTGGGACGCGGTATGGTAACGTGATGGCCTCGCGCGGGTCGGTGATTCCACTGTTTCTGAATCAGATACTTGCCGGGGATCCTTTGACGGTCACCGACCCGCACATGACCCGTTTTATGATGACCATCGAGGGTGCGGTGGAACTGGTGCTTTATGCTTTCAAGTATGGTGTTCCGGGAGATATATTCGTTCAAAAGGCTCCATCTGCGACCATCGGCACTCTGGCCAAGGCCCTTTTGAAGCTCCTGAATGCGCAAAATGAGATTCGGATCATCGGTACGAGGCACGGTGAGAAACTTTATGAAACACTCTTGAACCGCGAAGAGATTGCTCAGGCTGAGGATCTTGGCGATTACTATCGGGTACCAGCCGATGTTCGAGATCTTAACTACTCCAGCTTCTTCAGTAGTGGCAAAGCCGAGGTTTCCGAAGCTATCGATTACAACTCGCACAACGCAGAACATCTTGACGTTGATGGAATGATGAAGCTATTGGCGAAGCTACAGTGTGTGCAGGATGCGATAAAGGGCAAGACTGTGCTGGTGTAAATGAGAGTTGTATGTAACCCAGTCCAAGTCTATCAAACACGTCAAAGAGAACTAATATCCATGAGTAACCTGATAATGGATACTGTTGAAGTGGCCTCGCCAACGATTCTTATTCTTGGCGGGACAGGCATGCTAGGGCACAAGCTGTTCCAGCATTTGCTTCCACAATTTCCTGGAACAATATGTACCATGCGCCAGCACGCCAGCGACGCTCCGTACAGCCGTATTGCCATGTACCAGGGTCCCCAGGTAGTTGAAAGAATTGATGTTTATGATTTTAACAAGCTGTCGGACCTGCTCTTGCGCTATAAGCCAGATTTCATCATTAACTGTATTGGCATCATCAAACAACGAGATGACGCTTTCTCTTGCATCCGCACCATTACTGTGAACTCCTTGCTTCCGCACCAGTTGGCAATACTTAGCGCGAAATGGGGTGGCAGGCTAATTCACTTCAGTACGGACTGTGTTTTCAGCGGTCGCAAAGGCATGTATACAGAGGACGATATTAGTGACGCAGAAGACCTGTACGGAAAAACTAAGTTTCTCGGTGAGACTACAGAGGAGAATGCGCTTACGCTCAGGACTTCGATTATCGGACGGGAGTTAGCGAATCACCGTTCTCTGTTGGACTGGTTGTTATCAAACAAGGGAGGGAGAATAAAAGGATATCGTAAGTCAATATACTCCGGTGTAACAACAAATTATCTCGCCGAAGTTGTGTCCGATATTATTATGCGTTCTACTCCGATTCAAGGATTATATCAAGTTGCAAGTGATCCGATCAGCAAGTATGAATTACTCTGTCTCCTGCGGGAAGCATACGCTATTGATGTTCTCATTGATCCGGTTGACGGGGAAGATGTGAATCGCAGCATGGATGGCTCAAAGTTTCGAGGTGCGACCGGACTCGTATGCCCTTCCTGGCCCATTCTGATTCAGCAATTGGTAACAGACCCTACTCCTTATGTACAGTGGCAAATACGAAGTAGTTAGCTGCTAAATTATTACGATTCTATTGATTGTAGGAATTCTATCGGTGGGAGTATAACTGATGTAGTTCGCATTGATAGATGGATTTCAGTTCGACAACGTATCGCTTACGCACTTGAGTAGTTGGTCGTAATGAGCTCAATGAATAGTCTTAGAGCGTGTTTCATAAACACTTGCGCAGGGTAATCCAGAAGC
>CAZASC010000163.1:0-7214 GCA_964487695.1 uncultured Victivallales bacterium | reverse complement strand
GACGCCGCCCATTGGTTTGCCTCCTGTGGCTACACTATTACTTAATCTGCTCTAAGCATGAGACAGACCCCGTGCAATCATTTATGTGGAAACGATATGGCGAATACCTGACGGCATTGCAGGATCAGTACTACCGTGACGAGGTCTTTGCGTATATTGACAAGGAAGACTCACCGCGTTCTGTCATTTATCAGCTGGATCTTCTGAGGCGTGTTGGATTCAAGCATGTTGAAGTATTGCATAAGAACGGGCCTTGCGCTGCATTTGGCGCGATAAAGGAAGGCTGAAGGGAACAAGATGCCAGCACATGATATTAAATGCGAGATCGTAGACGTAAAGGCGCCAGGCGACATCTGCCCAGGTACGGCAAATTGCCGGCTTGGCGAGTGATACGTGTTAGGGGCGAGGACACCGGAACCGAAGGGCATGTGTGGACGGGCATATCACGCAGTGCACTCTATGACGTTCGCAATGCGCTGGAGTGACAGGCTGGCGCTGGAGAATGGCGATCAATGTAATATCTTGGCTTCTCGTTACAGGCAAAGTGTCCGAGAATGTTAGAAGTTGCAGTGTAAAATGAAGTTTGTAGTACCAGATTCAATCCTGAAAGAAACGACTAGATGTCCCAACAAGTTTTCCTGCCTGGAAACTGGTCAATGCGGATCACAGGAAAGATGCACTGTGGACTATGCCGACGGAAAGGACGTGCTGTTTCTTGTTTCAAATGAGCCAAGGTCGTGTCCACACCGTATTCCTTTTGGCGGATAAACGGTCTGTAGATGCCCAACCCATTAGGCGAGTTATCAGAAACAATGAACATACGGATGCTGACATGTCTGATACTCGTTGCAATTGGTCTCGTGATGTATTGTGCGAATCTGTATGTCTGGTGGGAATGGTTTGATGCAAAGAACTGGAAAAAGAGCGAAACGAATAAAATAGCTTCAGATGATGGATGACACCTCTTGGCGTAACGTTGAATCGCGCAGCATTCAAAGCCTACATTACTTTCCCAACTGCCTCGGCAACGGCTTCGACGCCGATCTGGGCCATGCAGGCGATGTTGCGGCAAGGCTTGTGATAGCCAAATATGAAGCAGGGCGCGCATGGAAGATCGCTACGCACAACCGCGTGAGTGTGACTGTCGGTTCCCCATTTCTGGTGGTCAGATGGACCAAATAACACGACGGTCGGCGTGCCAAGAGCGACTGCAAGATGTGCCAGCCCGGAATCGGTGCCGATGAAAACGCGGGATTGCTTGATCGCGGCCGCCGTTGCTTCAAGATTGAATTTGCCTGCAACAGAGATCGCCTTGTAGTCCACCTTGAGGGTGTCCTTCGCTATTTCCGCGCTGACATTTCGATCGCCGGCTCCGCCAATTAATACCATGCCCAGATCGCGATTATTCTTAAGAAGCTCCGCGAGCTTAACATAATTCTCAGTGCGCCACAGTTTGTGTTTCGAACTGCTTCCAGCATGCACAACGGCAAAACCCGCGGTGCCAGTGGCCTGTTTGATCTCATCAAACATTGTTTGTGGCATTTCAGGTTTAAGTGATGGGAGAGCTTCGTCAACGTCATAACAAGTATTGACTATGCCAAGCGGTTCAATCAGTCGCATGAACTGATCGCCTTCGTGTCCGTCTGGCGAATAGTTGACGAGATGAGTATAAAGCGGGTTGCGGCGCGGATTGATTTTGAAACCGATCCTGACCGGCGACTTGCTAAGCAGGGCAAAGATTGCCGAGAAATGATGGAATTGCTCGGTATCTATCGCAACGTCATAACTGCGGCTTCGGAGCCGGCAAAGAAAACCCAGCGGATTGGCGTCGTAAATCAGCGCGCTCGCCGCCATGCCGGCGAGCTTTAGCACATCAACGTTGCGCTTCTCGCAGACTATATCAATCATCGCCTGCGGATATTTCTCCTTGAGGAGCCTGATAACCGGCAGCAGAAGAATCATGTCGCCCATTCCGCCTGGGCGGATAATCAGGATGCGCCGCACCTGTTCCGGAATCGCAAGCGTCGCAGGTGTGTCACCGTGGATTGTGTGGTTCAGGCTGCCCATGATCCTGCACAGCCACGAACCGAGAGTGGCATCGAGATTTTGCAGGAATTTAGTGCGGTCGAAAATACTCATTTAGATCCTTTCCGAAAACAACAGCAAACCAATGCCGTAGCCGCCAGTCCGAGCGCCGTCAAAAAACGTCCGGCATAGTCGGGCAACGTGGAGCCATAGTAAAGCTCAACTTCTTCCCGCTCCGGATAGACCAGCATAAAACATGGCGTCACCATGTAGATTCGTTTTGCTCCGCGCACTTTCCAGTTGGGGTAGTAAGTGAACTTGACGATGTGCGGCAAGCCAATGCCGCTTGTTCTGAATCCGATGCTATTGTCCGTGATCTTCTCGTCCCAGATTCGGCAGATGTTGGTGATGGCCGAACCGCCGCATGTCTCAGGCGGTTGACTTTCACCCGGTTGGAGAAGGATGCGTGGCTGATCAAGCAATCCAACATTATAGATCCAGTCTAGTCCGGCATGTTTCCAATCGTTGGTCACGAGTGGAACGGGATGATTCTTCGGAACGAACACATAACTCCCATTGTGTGTGGTCAGTTCGTACAACTGCCAGCCTTGGGATTCGCGCAGAAATGTCCAGTCCGGCGATTGTGCCAGCGCGGCTTTTGTCAGGGGCGAGACTGCGATGAAATGCTTCACGTTGAAAAGTTCAAGATGCTTCGTCGCGTTGGTGAAGTTGAAAGTTGTGGGTTTCACGATCGGCGGGAAACCTGCGCAATGATCCGACGTCTCGCTTTGAATATAATATGAAAACATCGAACCTATCGCCGAGTTGACAATGCCGCCTTCGAGGATCGGTTTCCTGATCACCTGTGGAACGCATTCAAAAATACGTGACGATCCGAACGAGGAATTCCTGTCACTCAAATCGTTGGCGAGCCGGCCCGGCGTTCCGTCGAGCGGTAAAACGAGGTCCCTGAAAACCGGCCAGCGCGGCTTATTCTCAAGCCCTTCATAATTCCATTCCGCCCAGCTTCGGACCGAATTCGGTTTGCCGGGGCCAAACACGAGCGCCGCAAGCAGGATGGCCGTAACGGCAACTTCCACCGCTTTCAGTTTTTCCAAAAGCAGCGCCACGCCGCACGCGGCGAGGGCGAGCAGGGAATAGATGACAAACGGCCAGAGTCGAACGTTAACAAATACGGGAGACACTTTGTCATAGCCGTAGCGCAGCAGGAATAAGGAAGCGGCCAGCATCCAGAATGTAACGGCAACAAATTTCGTGCGTCGCCAGATGGTCAGCGGAAGCGCCAGCGCGGCAGGCAGAAGCAGCACCTTCGCGAACCGAGGAATATCTCTCCAAAGATCAATCGCCCAATTCTCGCCGAAATCCATGGAGTAGGCGCGTTTAGCCATCAACGGAAGGAGCCACCACGCCATGAGAAGGAATGCCAGCCCGCATTCCTTGAAAAGTACGGCGATTGCTTTCAGTGCGCCATTCTTTGGGCGCAAAAAAGGAAATACCGCGAGCGTCAGACCGGCAATGATGCTCGTGAAAAAATGCGATGCGACAAGTAGAACCAGGAGAAATACGGTGCTGAGCCTGAACTTGCCGTCGTCTGCGTCGCGCCACGAACATGCAATAAAAAGCAGCATTATCGGGAAGCTGATACTGTTGGAAATCATGCCAGCGAATGTGCTGTAGATGTTCACTCCCCATTTCGTGTTGGACACATCGAATAACAGCGGGATCATTGCGATGGCCAGAAGGATCGGTCCCGGCCGCGGAAGGCGCATGATCCGGCCGGCCGCATAAGCGCATGCAGGCAGGGAAAGAATGCCCAATACGCTCACCAGCTTGAAGGCGATGTTGAACGGGATAACGAAACTCAGAGCCGACATCAGTACATATGGCAGACAGAAATAGAATTGGAATAGCGGGAAGCCGCACCACCATCCGTTTGCCCATGAGATAATTCTGCCATGGTGAAAGAGTTGCTCCTTGAGATGGCTGACCATGTAATTATGCGCTACGGTGTCGCCGCCAACTGTAAGCGTGTCCGTCAGCAGGAGAGATGGCGGGATAAAACACAGTGTGAAGCCTGCGAGAATGACAAGGATGGCGTAAGGGAAAACGAGTCGCAAGAAACCGGGCAGGGGCGCATCCGGCAACCTGATGAATTGCGACGCAGCAAAAACAACGATAAGAAAGATGATCACGGCTATCCAGTATTTTGGCTGCATGAACGATAGCGGTCCCGGATAAGGGAGGATGTTAATGCGCCCTGACGTGGCGACGCTGTGATGCAGCCCGCCGGCGTCATAATCCAGCACGGCAATGACCGGATAGCGTCCAAGGCGAGCCGATGTTTTGGAGAAGGCAAAATGCAGCGTCTCCTCTTCATGCGGCTGCAGCAGTACCTTGACAACGGGTTTACCACATTGAAAAGGATCTGGAAGGACAAGAGTGACCCTGGCTGTCAACACTGTGGAAACAGGCGATTTGATGTTTACACCAATGTCGCCGTCTTTTCTGCCTGGCACCGACGGCATGGAAACGGATACCGATTCCTTGATCGCTTCCGGGTCGGCCGTGAAAAGCGGTATTGTCGAGAGCGTGGAGAACGGAAAGCCTGCGTCGTCCTCGTAGAAAACCGTAACTATTGCGGTATGGACGCCGGCAGATGGCGCAGCGCCGAGGTCGAGCGCGACGTGGAAAAGTCCGTTGCTGTCCAGAGTGTCCCTGGTTTCGCTTGCAGCTAGACTGTCCTCCATTCTGGCCTCGATACGTACGAATCTGGCTTGCTCGTCGCCCGTGTTGGTGACATCGGCAGAAATGGCGACTTTGCCACTGCTGAGATTTGAGGAAGGTTTGATTTTGATGGCAATACTGGCAGCATCGCAAACGCCGCCCAGCAATTGCATACATATAAGCACACCAATGAGAATACGAAACGTTCCCATTGCGGGCTTGTATCACAGCAAGCCGCGCAATGTCCATGTCGCGATTAACCTCTGCGCTCTACTGCTCTCAATGAAGCTCGCTCAGAGGGCGATGACAAGAGGAATTGAATATATGCTGGTCCTGGTCGCCTTTTTTATGTCAACGAGCCGGCCAGGAGTTCGCTCAGTCTGCCTATCTCGACTCGATCCTGCTTCATGGTATCGCGGTCTCGTACAGTGACCGTGTTGTCGGTCAATGTCTGGAAGTCAATCGTAACGCAGAATGGCGTGCCGATTTCATCCTGCCTGCGATAACGCCGGCCTATCGCACCGGATATGTCCCAGAAGCACGGCCACCGTTTCTGCAGAAGATCGAACACGCCTCTTCCCTTTTCCATGAGTTCAGGTTTATTTTTGAGCAGTGGGAATACTGCAACTTTGACCGGCGCAATTCGGGGATGGAACCGCATGATCGTTCGCGCTTCATACCCCTGCGGTGGCTGCTTGCCGGGCTCGGCTGGAATTGGCGCTCCACCGGATTCGGACGCCGGAACCCATTCCTGGTGATATGCATTGCAAATCAGCGCCAGAGCAATCCGATCCACGCCAGCTGAAGGCTCGACGACGTGCGGGACAAACTTCTCGTTCGTCTCCTGGTCAAAGTATTCCATGGATTTGCCGCTGAATTCCTGGTGTCGGCTCAAGTCGAAATTGCCGCGTGCGGCGATGCCTTCGAGTTCCTGAACGCCAAACGGGAAAGCGTACATGACATCAACGCAGGCTGATGCATAATGAGCCAGTTCGTCCTTGCTGTAGACGTATTTCTGAAGGCTGCTGGCTGGAAGGCCGATTGATTGATACCACTTCATCCTCTCCTCGACCCAGTAATCGTGCCACTGCTGGTCAGTGCCTGGTTTCACGAAGAACTCCAGTTCCATTTGCTCGAACTCGCGGGAACGGAAAGTAAAATTCTTCGGATTGATTTCATTGCGAAAAGCCTTGCCGATCTGCGCGATACCGAATGGAACTTTCTGCCGCGCTGTGGCCAGCACATTGTTGAATTGCGCGAAGATGCCCTGCGCCGTCTCGGGACGCAGATATGCGACAGCCGACTCGTCTTCGACAGGACCGACGAAAGTCTTGAACATCAGATTGAACGACCGCGGTTCGGTCAGGTCTTTTCCGCCGCAGGCAGGGCACTGCGTTCCGTCCGGCAGGCTGAAACCTTTTTCCGTTTTGATCAACTTCTTATCCTGCTCCTCGCAGAGATTGTCGGCCTTGTAGCGCTTTTTGCAGGTCTTGCAGTCAACCATCGGATCGGCAAATCCTGCAATGTGGCCGGAAGCTTCCCACACCTTCGGATGCATGATGATCGATGAGTCCAGCCCGACGATGTTCTCGCGATTCTGGACTATGTCCCGCCACCAGGCATCGCGGATGTTGCGCTTCAGTTCGCAGCCGAGCGGACCGTAATCCCAGAATCCGTTGATCCCGCCATAAATCTCGGAGCTCTGAAAAATGAAACCGCGCCGTTTGCACAGTGACGCGATCTCTTCCATCGTTCGTTGTTGCTCATTGCTTTTCATGCCGCCGTATCCTGCGAGCGTTGGCGGTCTTAGTCAAGACTGAAGGAAAATAGACACAGGGATTTGAGAATTCCGGCTGAAGCCGGTACTACAAACGCTAACAACGTGAAGTGCGATGCGAGTGATGCCAGCACCGTTCTCCCTCACTGCGTTCGGGGTGAACGGTCCTACATTGCGTTTCTCTTTTGCTGTTGTAGGACCGCTTACTCACCGCGAAGCGGGGAGAAGCGGCGTGAGAAACGCGGCTAATCGCGTTGACCAGCGATCTTGATCTGATAGATTAAAGCAAAGGAGACACATCATGGATGAACAGAGACATTTTGACAGACGGGAGACGCTGGCATATTGGCCTGCCACGGATATGGAGAAAGGCGAGTCCGTGGGCGTGGTCACCAATCTCAGCGAGAAAGGTGTAGAGATACACAGCAAGCATGGCTTCGTGAAGGGGCAGACGCTCACGATACGAATTGCCGTGGATGCGAAGCTGTGCGGAACTGATCACATATCGCTGGTCGTAGAAAATGTCTGGTCTCGTGCCAGCGGGGTCGCCGGCCTCTTTCACGCCGGATTCAGGAGCGTGGATATTTCGGACAGGGCAAAACGGGCTCTTCGCAATCTCATGGCGGCTTTCAGCTATCTGGCGCCGCCGGAAGGCATTTAGAAAGGA
>CAZASC010000162.1:0-7220 GCA_964487695.1 uncultured Victivallales bacterium | reverse complement strand
GAATAGAGAGAGCGAGTTGGAACTTGGCTAGGAAAAGCTTGCGGACTGGACAAAACGATATGTTTGTGGGAGATTGCGCCTCTGCCACTAAATGGATACTGACGTGGCAAAATATATCGAAATCAACCACGAAATAGTGAGGGAAATCTACCATGGCCAGCAATGTTTCAGTTGACGATCTTCTTTTGGCGGCGAACACGATCAGGTGCCTGTCAATGGACCAGGTTCAGAAGGCGAAGTCGGGCCATCCCGGCATGCCGATGGGCATGGCGGATGTCGCGGCCGTGCTCTTTCTCAATCATCTTGTTCACGATCCAGCGAACCCGGAATGGGCGAACAGGGACCGTTTCGTTCTTTCCGGCGGCCATGGCTCGGCTCTGTTGTATTCACTGCTCCATCTTTCCGGCTACAATCTCCCTCTTTCCGAGCTCATGTCGTTCCGCCAGTGGAACAGCAAGACGCCCGGTCATCCGGAATACGGTCACACAACTGGCGTCGAGACCACGACCGGCCCTCTCGCCCAGGGCTGCGGCAATGCCACGGGCATGGCGTTGGCCGAGCGCATGCTCGCGGCGCGTTTCAATACACCCGATTTTCCGATTGTTGACCATTTTACCTATGTCTTCTGCGGCGACGGCGATCTGATGGAAGGTTTGAGCCACGAAACATTTTCGCTCGCAGGCCATCTCGGGCTCAACAAACTCGTTGTGTTCTACGATGACAACCGGATCACCATCGAAGGTTCAACGGCGCTCGCCTGTTGCGACAACGTACGCAAACGCTTTCAGGCTTACAATTTCAACGTCCTCGAAATCGACGCTCACAATCACGATGAAATCCAGAAGGCGATACGCAAGGCGCAACACAGCAAGGACCGCCCCACCATTGTAATCTGCCGCACGCACATTGCGCACGGCAGCCCCAACAAGCATGATACCGCGGCCGCGCACGGTGAGCCGCTTGGCGTTGACGAGGTCAAGGCTACGCGCAAGAACCTCGGTTTCTGTGAGGACAAGGATTTCTGCATTCCAGACCGCGTTCGCGACCTGTTCAATGAGCGGCTCAAGAAGCTCAAATCAAAAGAGGCAAAGTGGCAGAAGCTCTTTGCCAAGTATGCGCAGGCGCATCCGGACAAGGCCGCGCAGTGGAAGAAACAGCTTGAAGACATCCTACCGGACAATCTCGAAGGATACCTTCCAACATTCGACCTGGAAAAACCGCTTGCGACCAGGCTGGCGTCTGCCAAGATCCAGCAAGCCATCGCCGCGGCGGTGCCGTGGCTCGTTGGCGGCTCAGCCGATCTGGCGCCGAGCACCAAGACGCTTATCGAAGGAGCCGAATCCGTTATCCCGAACAAGTACGACGGCCGTAACCTGCATTTCGGAATCCGCGAGCATGCCATGTGCTCGATTCTCAACGGCATGTCGCTGCACGGCGGATTCCGGGTCTATGGCGCGACCTTCTTCGTTTTCTCCGATTACTGCCGGCCATCAATTCGTCTCGCGGCCATCATGAAAAGACCGGTCATCTATATCTTCACTCACGACAGTTTCTATGTCGGCGAAGACGGGCCGACTCATGAGCCGGTTGAACATCTTGCCAGCCTGCGCTGCATGCCGGGCCTGACCGTGCTGCGTCCTTCCGACGCCACGGAAACCGGCGCGGCCTGGGTGGCGGCGCTCAAGAACAAGACCGGGCCCACCGCGCTGCTGCTCACGAGACAGAACCTGCCGATCATTGACCGCTCGAAATATCCGGCCGCGTCAAATCTTGAAAAAGGCGCTTACACATTGTGGCAGAGCGGGAGCGGCGATCCGGCTCTTATCCTAATCGCATCCGGTTCGGAAGTAAGCCTCGCGCTGAAGGCCGCACAGGAGTTGGCTGCGCAGCATAATGTGCGGGTCGTGAGCATGCCGTCATGGAGTTTGTTCGAGCAGCAGCCGGAATCTTACAGGCAGCAGGTTTTGCCGGCAGCTTGTGCGGCGCGTGTCGCGATTGAGGCGGGCGCATCCATGGGCTGGGATAAATACGTTGGCCCGAAAGGCCGCACTGTTTGCATTGACCATTACGGCGCTTCGGCGCCTTACCAGGTGCTCGAAGAAAAATTCGGATTCACCGTCGCCAATGTCGTCTCGGTGGCGCGCGGGGCTCTTGCGACAAAATAATCCGGCTCGCGCTGATGGGAGAATATGCCTCGATTCGTCATTCAGGGCGGAAAACGTCTGAGGGGCCGTCACAGGGCGCCCGGCAACAAGAATGCCGTACTCCCCATGCTGGCGGCATGCGTTCTTACGGACGAGCCTGTCCGCATCAAAGATGTTCCCCTGATTGACGATGTCCGCACAATGCTCGGCATTCTCGAAGATCTCGGCGTTAGCGTTGACTTGGCCGGTCACACAGCAACCATTTGCGCAAAGGGCCTGCGTAAAAGCCGACTGAATCGCGAACTCTGCGCAAAGGTTCGTTCATCAATTCTTTTCGCTGGTCCCATGGCGGCGCGTCATGGACGCGCCACCATTTTTCCGCCGGGTGGCGACGTGATCGGCCGGCGCAAGCTCGACACGCATTTCGACGGGTTGAGCCAGCTTGGAATCCGTGTGGGTGGAAAGGACAGCTACTCTTTCCAGGCGCGTAAATTGAAGGGCACCCGTATTCTTCTCGACGAGGCCAGCGTCACGGCCACTGAAAACGTGATCATGGCCGCCACTCTCGCGGAAGGCAGAACCACCATCTTCAATGCCGCGTGCGAGCCGCACGTTCAGGATCTCTGTCTCATGCTCAGAAAGATGGGCGCTCGTATCCACGGAATCGGAACGAACTATGTGCGAATCGAAGGCGTGGATTCGTTGCATGGCGTCACGCACAGCGTGACGCCGGATTACGTCGATATCGCCAGCTTCGTCGCCGCCGCAGCCATGACCGGAGGAAAGCTCCAGATAGAAAACGTCTCGCACAATTGCATGGACGTCATTGGGCGCTCATTTGTCCGGCTGGGAGTGAATTGGGACATTGAGAAATCGGTTCTCCATATGCCGGACGCCGAAAAGCTTGTAATCCGGAACGATTTTGGCGCCGCGATTCCAAAGATCGAAGATGGTCCGTGGCCGGCATTTCCGTCGGACCTTATGAGCATCGCGATAGTTCTGGCCACGCAGGCATCGGGGACCATGCTCTTTTTCGAGAAGATGTTTGAGAGCCGGATGTATTTTGTGGATCGCCTGATCGAGATGGGCGCGAGAATTGTGCAATGCGATCCGCATCGCGTGATTGTCACCGGACCGGCGAAGCTCACCGGCACCCACCTTTCCAGCCCTGACATCCGCGCAGGAGTTTCGCTTCTTCTCGCCGCGCTATGTGCCAAAGGCGAAAGCGTGATCGAGAACGCCCAGAGCATTGACCGTGGGTACGAGCGGGTTGACGTAGAGCTGCAGAAGCTCGGCGCCGATATTGAGAGAATTGACTGAGAACTCAGATCGGGTTAACCACGAAACACGCTAAATACACGAAAAACGGCCGGGCATTTGACTACATGACCAGTGTGATTTGTGTGCTGATCATCTTCTTGTCGGTTGTTGGAGCACGCGCCGGGATTCAGACGATTGGACAAGCTCCTCTTGTCGAGGCATTTCAGTTGTTGGGAATGGATGAGAGTTTGAAGAACCATTTGCTTTCACGGGAGTTCCATATGGCAGTCAAAGACTGGAATGAGGATCATTCAACGTCCTCCTTGTGCATGTTCGACATTCCACGGATGGACAAGCCCGGCCCCGACGGAAACACCAATGACTGGAATGGGCGCGGCTTCTGTGTGAACTTTATTGGAACCGACGGCCAGATGCGCCCTCCAAACGAATTCGACGCGAAGGCACGGTTGGCGTGGAACACGCGCGGTTTGCTGGTTTTGGTGACCGTTGAGTCCAAATCGTTTAATGAGGAAACTGACGATCAGAATCTCTACAGGAAGGATTCCGTTGAAGTCTTTCTTGCGACGGGGCTCGGCGAATCAGATTCCTGGCAGGGCATCATCAGTCCCGGCGTCGCTACCAATTTCCCCGCTCCACGTTCGCGCGTATATGATCATCGGCGCACGGCCGCACTTATGGCAAATCCGATCACAATGGATTTTGCACGCACCAGAACGCCTGCAGGTTATGCGCTGGAAATCCTCCTGCCATGGAGCAGCCTGGGAATCCAGCCCTCCTCCGGACGTGAAATCGCTTTTCAAATTCAAGTCAACGCAGGCGATTCCACGCCTTACCAGGTGCGGTGGTATCCGTCTCCGGGAGCGCATGACAACACCAGGCTAATGCAGCGTTTGAGACTGGCGGAAACGCCGGGGCAGCCGGTTTGCGCGGCCATGACAGGTGGCTATGACAAACAAGAACTGTCCATCAAGGTGATGGCCAGGAAAGAGCAAGCGGGATCCCGTGTCGAGCTGTGGGACGGAATTCGCAATCCGGCCAACGGCAGTCTAAGCGAGGATGCGGGCCGGGCCATCGCCAAGTTTAACATTCCGCTGCCGCCTTTGGGACAACCGTTTGACAGAATCGTGGCGAAGATTGCCGGCGAGCCGGCAGCCTGCCTCACGCTTCCCGATTGCGATGAATGGCGACGCGCACAATTCGAGAACGCGTCTCTGACCTTCGATCAATACATCTTTCGGGGGGATACCTTCCCAAATTATGTATTGGCCAAATCGAACCTTCTCCGTGAACTTGTGGGCCAGTTCGATGTAAAGGTCAACTTCTATGATCAAGACGGCCGTCCTGTGCAAACGGCTGGTAAGGCGGGGCGCTATGGAGCCATAGTTGATTGTAACAGCCCGTCTGGCTGGCAGAACAGACGATATATCACGTTGTTCCGGTGGCCTGACGATCTGGATCTATCATTCTCAAACAGCATTCCAGATGCTTTCCGCGCGTTCGGCACGGATTTCGACATTATCAAGAAACAGTATGGCAAGTTGACGGACAAGCTGTCGGAAGAGACGCTGGATTCTTTTTCACACGATCCACAAAGCGGCAAGGTATTTTCGGGCCTGTTTCATTCGGACGTCAGACCCGACTCCGCCAACTTGTACCGGCGAATAGAACAGGCCAATGGCCTCTGGTGGTTTAATCTTAAACGGTCGCTTGGTTATTTCCGGAACGATTACCTGCTAACTTTCCCGCCTAATTATGACCCGGCACGCAGGGAACTGTGGCCTCTCATCGTATTCCTTCATGGAACCGGGGGTGGCGAAGGCGAACTCGCCACATTTGCGAAAGACCGAAAGGATTTCCCATTCATCATTCTGGCCCCGCGCTCTCCGCGCGAATCGTGGGTGCCGGCAGCCGTCAAAGCAGCATTGGATGAAGTGCTATCCAGCCATCCGGTTGATCGCAACAGAATCTACCTGACAGGCTTGAGCATGGGCGGATTCGGAACATGGGAAACGGCAAAAGAATATCCGGACATCTTTGCAGCCATAGCACCGGTCTGCGGAGGCGGCGATCCATTGTGGGCCGAAAAGCTGAAGCACATTCCAACCTGGATATTTCACGGCGCGAAGGACGAGACTGTTCCGCTCACGTTGAGCGAAACAATGGCAGAGGCGCTTCGACAGGTTGGAGGACAGGTCACAATCACCGTCTATCCTGACACCGGTCACGATTCATGGACAGCGACTTACTCTAATCCTGAGTTGTACAAATGGTTCCTGACGCACCGCGCAAACGACCCGCACAACTAACCCGCATGTAACCGCAGAAACAAAAGGCCCGCCCCAACCATTGGGGCAGGCCTTATGATTGCATGCTCAGAGCTTCCTAGGGTTTCACGTCTTCTGGCGGCGGCATTGGCTGATCTTTATCTTTCTGGTCGCCGTTCTTATCGTCTTTTCCGCCTTCCTTGCGGCGGTCCTTGCCTTCTTCTTTTTTCTTTTCCTTCTCTTCCATCATTTTTTGTCTGTGCATCTCACGGGTAACTTCCTTTACCTTCTTGACCTGTTCGGGAGTGAGTGTCTTCTTCACGACTAGGAGCTCTTTAATCATGCTCTTCGCCAGTTGCGTCCTGAGATTGCCAACTTTTTCGACGATATTCATGATCTCTTTTTCGTCAATGTTGGTCTGGGCCATCTTATCGGCCTGTTCAACGGCCGCGATGTCCATATCTGCCTTGATCCTGATTTGTTCCTTCTTGCTCTCTGAAACGGCCTCATGCAGCGTCTTCGTCTGCTCGTCGCTCAATCCGACTTTCTGAACGAGATCCGGATCTGCAAGAATTTGTTCCAGCACCATACCGACGCGGAATTGTTCATTTTCGGAGAGCGATAGACTGTTCCACATTCCACCAGCTCCGCCGGCTCCGTTTGGTCTAGCCGGCGCACCTTCTTGTGCCAGAGCCAAGCCGGCAACCGTCAGCCCGGTCAAACACGTTACCACTGCAATACGCATGTTCTTCATCGATTCTCCTCCCGTTTGGTTTGTTACCGCTATACGCCTATGTTTTGATAAACGTGACACAACTGCATATTATTGCACGCAATATTTTTGAAGCACTTTGCGATGAAAGAACAGCATCACCCAGGTAATCGACAAGCCCAGGCAACTGCCCACGATCACATCGGCTGGATAATGAACTCCCAGGTAGACCCGGCTGAACGCGACCAATCCGGCCATGCAATATGGATAATATCGTTTTTTTCGCACCCGCTCCGCAAGTAGCGCCGCAATCATGAAGGCATTTGTGGAATGACCCGATGGAAACGAACCCTCATTGGCTAGGACTGAAGCGGTCGCCGGCGATATCCGAAGCATGACGGTTTGTTGCAAGAAAGGTCTGGAACGATTGCATAAGCGCTTGAGGCCGGTGCATGCACCGGTGGTAATTCCATGTATCAGAGCCATGTACAGAGAGAACAAGACAACGGCTTTTATGATCGCACCCGGTTGCCTCTTACATTGCTGGTCTGTTTCCGTGGAGTGAGCAAGCTGCCAGACCATTAGCAGGCCGATAAAGACAATCCAAAGCCAAACGGTAGCTGCATCGCCCAAATGGGTGATGGAAGGCATTGTTACGTCAAAGATTGGGTTCGAGCAGCCGGTGTTGATCCATGTAAAACAAGTTCTGTCAATTTGCAGAAGGTTACTCATATCTGGCTGACTTCTTTTGCACAATTGTCATTGCCAAAGTCTCTAACCCGGCGCGGTGCTCACGCACCTTGCTCAAGGTTACCCCTT
>CAZASC010000161.1:0-7249 GCA_964487695.1 uncultured Victivallales bacterium | reverse complement strand
GAACCTGAAAAGTCTAACTTAGCCACTGGTCCGAATTTTGGGGTCCATTACTCCCCTTTGTTTTGCTTTTTGAATCAGACTCCTCCGCAACACGGCAAAAACCATAGCACGTTCCTGATGTTATCACATCTCAAACTTTCATAAATAGCACCAACATGCTGCACTGTTTTGCAAGAATTACGATATGCACAGAACGTCACTTCTCTGGCGGAGCCTTTAGGCTATCGCCAGGAGAAGTTGCTTCGACATTATTTCCGTTATTCTTTCTTGAAAACACATAGAACAGTCCGGTGACAGCAAGACAGATGGCGAATGAAGCGAGAGTTGCGAGCCATCGGTGGGTGATGAGTGCAACCGCCGCAACGAAACAGACAACAATAAACACTTTGATCCAAGGTCTTATATCCCAGTCTGATTTGATTCCTGATTCTCCGAAAACCGGCGTTAGTTTCAGTCCGAAGCGCCTGAGGTAGAAACAAAGACCTATGCTCAGCCCCCCGAGTCCACCATAGGCGAGAGGATGCTGGCGATGCAATAGACCAAGTCTCTCGGTGTTATGGGCCAACCCAATTACGGATGCAATTGCGAAGAACGTAAGTGGCCATGCCCAGAGCGCATGCGGCCAATTTGCAGTCTGACGCGATAGCGTTCCGCAGTGTGAGCACTTGATCCATGGTGCGGAGAGAAAGCCATTCCGAACAAGGTTGGGCGAACCCAGCCAGATCGGAAACTTCTCTTCGCACTTCGGACACACAAGTCGTAAGGATAGTTTCATTTTATCCGTATTGTCGAACGTTTAATAGTGGTCATGTCCTGTTTGCTGATATTTTCGTCTCTCCAGAGACGATTGCCGGTAAAATCAGTGACCTCGCCCATTTGTGGAAGGTAGCAAAAACGGATGGCCGGTCAAGGCGATTCACCCCATGTTTTCAGGGTAATTTGAAAGTTCGTGCCCGAAGCGAAAGGGCACAATGTGCGGCACAGAGATTCAAAGGAGAGCGAATAATGGAAGAGATTCAACTAGTTGGTTTTGAAATACAGAAACGTGAGTACAAAAAAAGAAAACACCTGCTGCGCTTGCCGCATCAGATGTTTCACAAATCGACCACCACTCGCCCAAATATTCTTTTGGCGCCGCAGACACATCGTCTGCGGCGAGTATTTCACGCCGCTTTTCTCATGCTTCCGGTTTCAACCGTCAGCCCAAATTCCTTCCAAGCCGCCCAACCACCTTCAAGCTCCATAACCTTGAATCCCTTGCGTGCAAACTTCAGGCACGCTTTTGTGGCCAGATGGCATTGTTGAGTGTAGCAATACATCACGTTGACCTTTGAGAAATCCAGACCTTCCGCTGTGTCCCACTTGTCCTGGGGCAGATTGATTGAGCCGGGTACATGACCTTTATCATAATCCTCTGTCTCCCTCACATCAATCACCCTGACACATTCCGGAGACTTGATCATTTCCTCAAGTTCCATTGGGCCAACTGTGTATTTCAGCTTATCCTCAAAGTATTTAACTTCATTTCTCATTGTCGTAATGCTCATCCTAATCACCTCCTGTCTATCTCTTAGACTTCCTGCATATGATGAATGCATAATCCGTTCCACCCATTGCACTCCTCAAGCCTATTGCCGGCAACTTGCTGCGTAGCAACGTAATGGCCATCCACAACAAGCGCACGCCTTGCCGGCAAGACATGTGCTTATGCGACACTTGGACACACGCATTGAGACTTGGACTTCTTTCGCGGGAACGCATGCCCTGCCGTGTGCGAAGCCGAATGACCCCTAGCCTCATATGCCAGGCGTTTTACGGCACTCGAGTTCGCAATTCATACAAGGTGTAGCGCTCGTTTGTCAGCGCCGACTGGAAGTCGGCTATCTTTGTTGTGCTTTGATTGAAGCTTTTCAGGGCTTGGAGATCGTATTCGAACGTTTTTCCATAATTGAATCGAATTCTGATAGACCTGCCATCAGATGAAAGCCGATGGCCGAGCGCAATTAGCACCGGCCTGCCGGACTTCTGCACCTGCTCCGCCGTCACAAGCAATTCTGTCAGCGAAAGATTCTGCTGATTATTGGTCGTGAGGCTCACAACTTTGCTGAAGCGATGTTCGCGTGGAAAATAGAGCGGATTCTCCAGATAATACGGAAGCGCTTCCATGTAAAAATCCGGTTCGCCCATTATGATCGCATCCCGATACTCATGATGTTGGCCAATGAATTGAGCAACGGCTTCGGATGAGGAATAAGGCAGCAGTATCCCATTCCGCACAGGCACATATGCCGCCCACACCTCCAAACCGAGCAGCAAGAAAATCAATCCTTCCCGCAGCCATCCGATCCAAACATGCGCTTTGCCTGAATGGCCCTGATCCGACTTATCCATCCACAAGGCAGCTACCATCAAAAGCGGCGCAAATCCCTGATGTCGTGGATAGCCATGATAGACGGCGTGGAAGATCATGCCTATGCCGATTATTCCGCCCATGAGTATGATCACTACAAATGGCTTCCGCACAAAATAGAGAAACATTCCCCATATCAAAATGCTGATCGGCAACGGATTGGAGAGGCCAAACGCCTGCATAAAGTAGAGCCCCGGCTGCGTTATGACGCACCAGCATGCTCTTGCCATGACCATCGGAGTCAATGCCTGCTCCGGATGCGCTACGATCGTGCTCTTGTCGGGACATATCTGCATGACACAGATAAGGATTCCGGCCACCATAATAAGAAAGGCAGTAATAGCGACGTTGCTTTTCACTGAAATCAATCCGCCTTTCCATCGTAGATACAAATATTCCGTCAGCAGGCTTGCGAGAATACAAATAGAGATCTCAAGCGAATACAGGTTGGTTTGAGAGAGAAAGAAGACCGTTACGCTTATGGCGAGCATCCGCCTGAAACGTTCAGCATAGAGCGAGGAGAAGACGAACAACATCAGCATGCTTATTCCGTAATTACGACTGATTGCGGAATACTCATAAATGGGATACAGCCCAAGGAGAAACATGGCTTTCTGGATGTGGGAGAAAGGCGATTTCTCAAGGAACACCGCAGCGGCAAGAATCGCAATAGAGATGGCCGCGATTTTTAAGACGAGATTAGTTCGTAGCAGTGCGTATGAAAAATAGAGAATGAGATGCCACAAGGCGGGATGCCCTTCATTGTGAAGCGCCCTGAAGACATCCGACAGAGAGGCGCAGTCCTTGACAAGGCTTAGGGCCCGCATCTCATCTCCCCAGATTTCGTGGCAGGCGGAGAGCCAGACGATGACGCCGGTGTAGACAGCCAGTGAAGCCAGAGTCCAGACATGGCCCTTGCACCAGGTACGGAAACGATAAATGGTATCGCTGATCCAGTTCGCTTGAGAAGGCATTCTCAATTGTCCCGTCATTGTCTGCCCGTTGAGGGAACACGAGGGAGCCGACCGAACCACAATGTGTCATGCAAATACCGCCATTCGAGTTCAGGCAGTTCTGGCCGCCGCGAAGCGGTAACGACAAGCCGGTCCTCCGGTCTCATTTTCTGTATCCATGGCCTAATCGTATCGGAGTTGTGCCCGGCCTGCCGGATGTTTATGAATGTGGATAAATCCTCACTTCTCATCAGACCGGGCTCAAAGCCCAAAACATACTTCCAATCTGCATGGGGATACCAATAGAAGAGATCGTAGAAAGTCTTCATGTATGCGGAATAAACGATGCCTCCTTCGCCGGGAAACCAGTCGCCAAATGAGCGCACTGCCTCCGCAGGCGGCTCGGATGCCGTTACCCTGCTCCATCGCTCATCCACATCGTTGCTGATAAGGAAGAAAACCGCCATGCACGCGAAGAGTGTCATGGTCAGGCGTCTCAGCGGCTGGCCAGCAAGCCAGGGCGTCAAGGCCGAGTTAAACTCACGCGAGCACCATACCAGCATCGCCGGCAATCCCCAGTCCAACCAGAAACGGGCGACATTGAGACCAAGAAGCCAGCATAGAAGAACAAGCATGAAGGCTGGGTCACGCGCGAACTGCGACGCATCTTTGCTCCTCGCCGTTCGCCAGATCAGCATGCCCGCAATGATCAGCAATGGCGTAAGCGGCTCACGGAACTCCTGGAATTCACTGACGAGCAGGCTCTTCGGGATGCCACGCGCAAATGCGCCAATGGTAAGACTCACAGGCGAAGACAAGAATGTCATGGGATGACCAGTCAGACATGCGCCAACGAAGCAGCCGAGAACAAAGCATCCAGCGAACATCGCTGCCTTCTTGAACTGACCCGCAAACAGCAACGCAGCCACCAACAATAGGAAGAGATACCAGCTGCCATGTATCCAAGTAGATGCTGCAATGAGCGCAATCGTCAGCCCCACGATAGCGCGAAGCCGGAATCGCGGCTTGTCAGCTTGATTGCCCCACAGGAACAGAAGAAATATGACAACGGATGCGGTAAACAGAAAAGGCCGGCCCAAGGTCAACCGATGCGCAACAGACATGGAACTCGATGCGACCAAAGCCAGTGCCAGCATCCATCCTTCAGCCCTCGTCCAGAAAAGCCCGCAGACATTGAGAAGCAGGAAAAGAGCAATAACCGAAAATGTGATGAGCTTTTCCTTCTGCCAGCCAAGAAGCAGATGCAATCCGCGCAGAGCAGTATGCCACCCTGGACTTGGATCCACAAACGGCTCATTCTGAACGATCAGAACATCGTTCAGGGATTTTCCCGATACCGCGAGCGCCGCATGCCGCCTGACATCTGTATCCGGCACATAGCCACAAGCGATCATTCTCAGCGGCGTAACAATGCACGTAACGATTACCATGGCGCAGACTGCTATCGCCACAAACTTATCGCACACATTGGGCTCAGCCCTTGAAACAGGAGTTAGCATCTTTCGGGTGATCCTTTCAGCCTTTCTTCCGTCAGCAGCCGGTCAATCTTGGCAAGCACGCGCGCCAGTCGCCCCTCTTCAAGCGATAGAGGCGCATATTGTATTCCTCGACACGCTCGCCCAAACGTTCCAGAAACGCTCCCGCTCAACGTCTCCCTGAACAGCTGGCTTCGCTCTAAGCGTCGGTCGCCTATCATGCGACATGTAACGTGATATATCGCCCCAGGAAACTCCACTCTGAGATGCCTTGCCATTTCCAAACCACCCCACACCGCTTCTCCACCTGTAAACTCCTATTTCAAGTGACCCCAATGACCACGCTCACCGACCACTTCTCCTTCTTTAACGACAGACCGCCCTTGATACTGCTTTCTCACTGCCATACAACCCGATAGAAACAAACGGGATTCTTTGTCCAGTTGGGATCGCTGAAATTACACGTATCGGCTTGCATATTATTGGTCTGAACAGGTTGCCAAGAAGAAGAAAGCAGATTTGTGCTGCATTCTACTACCGCTACCTTTCCGCTTGCCCAGTTGATGTTGAAGGAAAAGGCGTTGGATTGAATGCAGGACGAGCAGATTTGAGGGAGCCAGAGGGAGGTGGGGCAACCGGCAGAAATATAGAAAGGGTTATCATGATCCTCTCCAAATATCGCCCCCCAACCAGTAGTTCCGGGTAAGTAATAGACGGTGGTAATGCTATCACCGGCGAACGCAGGCTCCGGCTCCTCGAACTTAAAGAGGCTTGGGGCATCGCCTTCGAAATACAATGCTGTCAGATTGGTACAGCAATAGAATGCTCCATCCCCGATGCTTGTTACGCTGGCGGGGATCGTAACGCTGGTAATATAATAGGACTCACAGAACGCACCATCGATACTGGTAACGCCGTTGGGAATCGTGTAACATCTCTTCCTGCCCCCTGGATATTGTATGAGCATTGTCTGGTTCTTGTTGAATAAGACCCCACCTACACTGCTATAGATGGAATTGCTTGGATTAACCGCAATCTCCATCAGATTTGTGCAAGTCCATAACGCTCCAATCCCGATGGTTGTTACGCTGGCTGGGATTGTGACTTTGGACAGACAGGTGCGGTTAAGCGCAAAGCTCCCGATGTTGATCACAGTGTTGGGAATCGTAGCGTTAGTCAGGCTTGAGCAATTCCAGAACGCCGAGAACCCGATATTTGTTACGCCGTTGGGTATAGTGACGCTGGTCAGATACGCAAGTTCATAGAACGCTGCGCCCCCAATGCAAGTTACCGACCTGCCATTTATCTTATTCGCAATATTCAGAACTTTATTACTGCCCGTATATCCCGTAATCGTTATCGTATTATCAGCATTGGTCGTATATTCGTATTGAGCTTGGACATTGGCAGGCATCATCAGAATCACCATCCCCGCAGCAAGCAATCCCAAGCAGCAAAATCGGTTTAATCGTTGAATCAAGCAGGTTTTCATAGCTCTCCCCGAAAATGTCTCGTATTTTCTCCAGCTTCCTTCATTCCTTCACGTCAATCAAGCAAGAATCAGGTCGGCAAAGAGGCGAATACCTCGGCTCCTCGATTTATCTTCGGGGCGTGTTTGGCGGGCTTCGCGTAGCCGTCTTATTCGAGACTTCAGGGTCACTCATCAAAGACTCGTTGTCAGGCTTCGTCTTTCGCGGCAGATTAATGTTCGGTTACGCCTCTGGTTGGTGAAAACAAACAGGCCGCCGTGCCTTGGGTCTTCCTTCAATACCCCTTCTGCCAATCCGTACAGACCATTGAAACTCTTCCGTAGATCTGCCGCATCAATCGAAAGATAAACCTTCAATTTCCCCACGAAGCTCAGCATCCGGCCACCCCCACGCACCAGCACGATCAGTTCTTCCCAAGAACCGGTGCCACGAATGCTGACACGCACACCGCTGAGGAATATCACTTCGACCGATCCCGCTTCCGACATTGCCACCGCAACTTCGGCAAACCCTGGCTCCGCTGCCGCCTTCTTCTCGTAATACCAGCTTTTGAATGTCGTCAGCTTTATCCCGCGTTCATCGCAGAACTCCTGCTGACTCTTCCCGCTGGCTTCAAACTCCCCGAGCAACTGTTTCCGCTCTTCAGCGCTTTTGCGCTTCAGAACCGGTCGACTCCCGATCCCACTGTTTTGTTCATTCATGCTGCCCGTATATCACGGGCCAACATCAGCGTGAAGGGGGTGCGCAGTCGGACGCTTACCTTCAACTTAGGTTTTCGGGATTAATAACGTCGCAGCAAACCAGCTCGCTCCAAATGTCTTAAATGTTTTCATAGCTCCCCTTTACTCCACATCCAGTAGCACTATTGTTGGTTGGAGACTTCAGGGTCAGACCTGAATG
>CAZASC010000160.1:0-7274 GCA_964487695.1 uncultured Victivallales bacterium | reverse complement strand
GGATCGCCGCCAAATTCGTTTTCGCCACATCGCCCGCAAAGGCGCTGTCCCGGAAAACCACCGTACTCTCGCCAGCCGGTGCCAGGGCTTTGTGCCATTCCACAATTCCCAGCGCTAAAGGTTCAGCCTCTTTGCGAGCGATCTTCTGCGCAAGGCAAACCAGAAGCGTACCCGCGCCGACGCTATGCACCGTCTTCCCGGCAACATTCTTATCCTCAATCGGCACAGTTAGATCGAGGCCAAGCTTTAGCAGTAACTCAAAGAGAATGTCGTTTTCGGAACGATCGGTCTTGAGATGTTCGACGGATGACTCAAGCGTTTCAGGCAACTTCTCGCGATCAGGTTCCCATGCCTGGATGTTACTGGAAGCCAACTTGAATACCCGGAAACCGAGGTCGCCTGCAAACATGGGATTGGCTTCCCTGATCACCTTGCCAGCCCGACGTAGACGCTCCTTCGTGACTTCAGCAATGTTCGCCAAACTTCCATGCTCGGTAGGCTCAGGAAGTTGAACCAGGATATGACGGCGCTCATGGTGATCAATTGCATTCTGCGTCATAACGGCATGTCCAGTCGTGCCGGACCCAGCGAAGAAATCCAAGACAAGTCCTCCAGAGGGCGCGCCAAGGCGGATGAGTTCGCGAATCAACGAGACAGGTTTCGGATGTGGAAAGTCAGCCCTCGTAAAACCTAGCGCCCTAAATTCAGCAAAGCCATCCTCGTTAGTGCCAATTGAATCCCACCAAGAACGTGGAACCATCATGCCCTCTGTGACGGTCTTAAATCGTTTGAATCGCGGACGTTCATTCTCGCCCTTCTTTCCCCACCACAATAGGTTCTCCCGGATGTTAATGTCTGTTTCCTCCTTGCCGTACGCCCAGGTTCTGCCTTCTGCCGGCCAACAGTTCTTACCTGTGTTCGGATTGCAAATCGAATACCAGAGATTCGGACGCTCCGTCTTGGTCCATTTCGAGGTATAGTCAGACGAGGTCCAATCACCACGCGCATCGTTATCGGGGTTCTGATAAGAGGCAAGTTGCTGCGCTCCTTGAATCGTCCTTCCAAGAACGGCTTCGCCCGATCTGCGATAGATCACAATTTGATCGTGAGAATAACTGAAATCGCTGTCACTTCCGCCCGTACCTTTCTTCCAGACAATGACCCCAGCAAGATTCTCACAACCGAACACATCGTCAAGCAGGTGCCGCAAGTTCAGACTTTCGTTCTCATCGATACTGATAAAACAGAAACCATCACGTTGAAGCAAACTATGGGCAACCTTCAATCTGGGGTACATCATGTTCAACCAGTCCGTGTGGAAGCGTCCGGAACTCAGCGGGTTCTGGCGCGATGCCAGGGAACTAACCCGCTCGCCGCCTTCCTCGCGCCACCCCATCAATGTCTCGTAATTCCGGAGACTGTCTTGAAAGTTATCGGGGTAGACGAAGTCGTTGCCGGTGTTGTACGGCGGGTCGATGTAAATGGCCTTTACCTTGCCCGAATATGACTTCTGAAGAAGTTTGAGGACTTCGAGATTGTCTCCTTCGATCATGATGTTCCGCGTCTTATCCCAGTCCACGCTCTCTTCCGGACAAGGGCGCAATGTGCCGGTGCTGGGTGTAAGCGCCAGTTGACGAGCCTGCCGTTTGCCGTGCCAGTTAAGGCCATATTTCTCTTCTATGTCGGAAACGGTTTTATCCCCGACAAGCCCCTTGAGCACGTCTACATTCACTAAAACGCCTTGCTTGCCCTCTGTGATCAATTCCGGAAATAGCACTTTCAATTGGGCGATGTTCTCGGCGACAACATCCGGACTCTTGGGCTCGGGATCATTCGCTTTTATCTTCTTCATACTAGATTTTCTCCAAATCTGTCGGTAAAGACGGATCTATGTAGAGCAATTCCACCTTCCCAGCGTAGCTCTGCTGTAACGACTTCAGCACTTCAAGATTGTCGCCTTCGATCATGACGTTCTGACTCTTGGTATCGGGATCATTTGATTCTTGTTTCTTCATGTACTATTCCTCCGAGTCTCTCTCCTAATCTCGCAAGCTCGCCTTCCAGCCGTTTGAGTTCAACATTGAGTTCAACGCGACGGTTCATCTGTTTCTCTTTCTTTGCCCTTGCTCGTAATGAAACAAGTTCTCGTTCAATCCGGTCATGTGCCTCAAGGCCATCTCGCAAATCCTGGCTTTGCTCTGATGCCGTGGGCACTGTATATACACCAGAAATGTGAGCCGCCGCCATGGCAGTTACACGGTCAAGCCACCCCTGGTAAAGTACAAAAAGGCTCTCTCGTGGCAAGGTGGAAAGTTTAAGACTGGCGATAAACGCCGTCTCTTCTGATTTTGACGCATCCGGCTGGAACGAAGAGCTGCAATGCAGGTCTTCGATGACCACCTTGCCTGTTTCGCCCTGTGACCACCGTTTATGTGCCACAGAAAGGGTACACACCCCCTCGTGTGCAGAAAGAAGCAGCAATGGATAGGGAATAGCACGGTGGACTAATTCAGTCAATCGAGCAGCCTTGGCGTCGCCTCGGAACACTGCGGTCAACAGTTCTATCTCCAGGTATTCCCGCGTTTCGTCACGATAGGCCGGCACGCCGATGTTTGTTGGTTTAAGCGCCGCCACCCAGAACAATTCCTCAATGCCATCCTGAATAGCTCGTTTATCGGCGGGTGTCGGAGCGCCTTGCTCCAGCATCAATTTCTTCGGAACCCGCTGTTCTACGAGAGAGTCATCTGGTACGGCGAAGGCGGCAATAAGAGAGGCGAAGTTCATCCGCCGTCGCCTCCAGGCAGAATTACAAGAAACGTGACAACTTCGAAATCGTTGATTCCAAGGAATTCCCCCTTGAGGGCGTGAGTGCCGCCGGTGGTAAATAGACTGGCAATTGCACGCTCCTCTTTCTTTCCAATGATTGAGGCAACAGCACTGGCGAGCATGTTCTGAGCACAGCTCATGTCCTGTCCATCCTTTGTAGCCTTATCGAACTGCGTACATGCCACGGCATCAGGTAAGTCACGCCCAATGCAGATCCTTTTCAGGCGGTCCAGAACTTGTTTTGCCTGTGCGTAGGGAAGAAGAATATCACCATTATCACCAACGTGAAGAACGTAATGTGGTGCCAGCGGATAGCCTTGATCAACTGTCTTCAGCGCTGCATCACCGGCCGCACGGAGACAGAACAGTATGCCAGGCGGTATGCCTATTTCCGGTGTGGTTGTAACCGCAAATGTCCCAAGGGCCATTCGCTGAAGTTGTTGTTCATGATCCTTCAAGTAACCGGCAAGATCTACACGGAAGTCAGTAAGTGTCAGGTCGGCTATAGAAATGCCACTACCCAGATCTTCCAGATCAATAACGGCATCCTGCATTTTGAGCAGTTGTTTGCGGCGATATTCCAAGTCGTTCATTTGGTTGCCGGACTGTTGTTCGATGAGGTTTTCCTCGCCGGTAGCGGATATATCGAGCAAGACCATTCTGCCGCTGACACGCTGTTCAAGGTTTATGTATTCCTCCAACTGCAGATTAGGCCAGAAGTTTACCAACTGAATGCGGGCATTAGATGAACCGATTCTATCAATACGACCGAATCGCTGAATAATCCGAACGGGATTCCAGTGTATGTCATAATTTATCAGATAGTCGCAGTCCTGGAGGTTCTGCCCTTCGCTGATGCAGTCTGTTGCTATCAGCAAATCCAATTCACCCTCAGAAGCGTACTCGTCTGGTCGCTCCGTTGAACGCGGCGAGAATGCGCTGATGATGCTGGAGAAATCTTTCTTCAACCCCGGAAGAGTGGCGTGGTTCCGGCCTGTTCCAGTCACTACCGCCGTATGCAACCCATGCTCACGCTGAGCCCACGTTGACAGGTGTTCATAGAGGTACTCGGCCGTATCGGCAAATGCCGTGAAGACGATTATCTTCCGGTTGTCATCGTTTATTGGTTTCTGCGCCTTCTGGGCGATCACTTCCTTCAATTGGGCGAGTTTCGCATCACGAGCTGCTCCCACCTGCTGTGCGGATGAAAGAAGCGTCGAAAGCCGGTTCCGATCTTCAACCAAATCCTGTTTCCATCTGACCAGGTCAACATCATGCAATAGCACCTTGATCTTACGTCCGACCAAAAGGCTCTCAAATGCAGGATCGTCTAAATCCACATCCGCAATATCGATCTCTTCGACAGACGCTTCGTGCTTCTCAATCTTTGCAAGCGTGGCCTCCACGTCGGCCAATTGCCGTTTCAAGGTCAGGGCGAACGAAGAAACTGCGCTTTCCATGCGCTTCAAAACATTCACACGCAAGAGGTGAACCAAGCTTTCCTCACGATCCACCTGACGAAAGAAACTTTCACCACCGCGGATTTGCGTGCTGTACTTGGCATCATAGTCAGCCTGCTTGTGCGGCAACACATAGCGCAATGGGGCATAAGCAGCAAGGGACAGGCGACGAATCTCGTTGTTGATCTCTCGGATTGAACTGAATTCGCCGGAGCGATCCACGTCTGGCTTGAAATTGATTGGTTTTAAGCGTTCAGGGAAACGGCCGGTCTCCGAGGTTCCGTAATATTTTTCGATATGCTTTCGCGAACGGGCAATTGTCAGCATGTCGAGCAGTTTGAAATAGTCGAACCCCAACATCTCCAGAAGACGTGCCGGCTTGCGTTCTGACTCTTCGAAGGCCATCCAACGGTTGAATTGCAACTGTGCCTGCCGCACAGTAGTCTCAACACTCGGAATGCCGTGATCGATAAGAGCCGTGTCGTCTCCTTCCGTCACGAAGGATATCTGGTTCTTTAGATCTGCCAAGCGATTGTTGACTGGAGTAGCGGTCAACATAAGAACCCGCGTCTTCACGCCTTCCTTGATAATACGCCGCATAAGCCGGTCGTAACGGGTCTCGTGTTCACGATGCGTGGCTTTGTTCCTGAAGTTATGGGATTCGTCAATTACTACTAGGTCATAATTGCCCCAATTGATGTGAGTCAGGTCAATGTCGCCGGAAGTTCCGGTATCGCGGGATAGATCGGTATGATTCAGAACGTCATAATGGAAACGATCACTGCCAAGGAGATTCCGCTTATCGTTGGCCTTATAGAGCGTCCAATTGTTGCGCAAACGCTTGGGGACAAGAACCAGAACACGGTCATTCCGCAACTCGTAATACTTGATGATGGCTAGGGCCTCGAAGGTCTTCCCAAGGCCGACACTATCCGCGATGATACACCCACCGAGCCGCTCCAATTTATCGAGAGCGCCAATCACCCCGTCACGCTGGAACTTGAAAAGCTTTCGCCAGACCACAGTGTTTCGAATCCCGGTCGCCGATTTAACAATCTTCTCCTCGTCCAGCTCTTCACCCAAGTCCTTGAAAAGATGATAGAGGGTAAGGTAATAAACCAAAGATGGTGCCTTGTGCTCGACGATCTCATTGAGACGGTCAAGCAAAGCCTTTCCTGTCGCCGCAGGCAGACTGTTCCAAAGCCCAGCGAACCAAGCACCAAACATGTTGCCTTCGCCTGTATTCTCGGAACACTGGATCAGCGAAAACTGGTTTCCGGGCGCAAGCCCGAATCCCGTCGTTGAGAACGAACAGTTTCCTGTGATGGCGCGGCAATCGCCAACCTTGTCATCGCAAGCAATTAGAGCAGATTGAGGCAAAGGACCTGGCAGACCCCGCAATTCGACCCTATCATTGATCCAGCGTGCGCAGGCCCGAGCCAAAGCGCGTGCCTGCAACAGATTTCGAAGAGCGCGATCATCATCGCCACCGAGCAAACCGATGTCACCGCTTTCCGGCGTCGGAAGAATCAACCGGCATTTCGCCAATCTCTCCACCAAATCGCGAATTTCAGCAAAGGCAAATAGAGAGAATTCTGGAGAAGCAACATCCAAGCGCCCGGAATCGGAAATGGCTGCCCGTAAAGCATCCAAAACCCGGTCATTCCCACTATTACTGATCAATCTCATAGGCAACTCAGCGAATCAAAGCGTTGCAACAGGAATTCCAATGTTGCATATTGAGGCATTAGACACAAGCACAAGGCAAACAAGAATCTGATAAACCGATAGGCGAATAGATGGCAGTCACAAGGGATTTCTTCGCACACAAAAGGGAATGGTCCAAACTGAAAGACCAGATCCTCGATCATTACCTGGCCCCGTACCTTACCAAGATAACCAAATATGGCCGACCAACCCGCATAGCCGATTGTTTCGCTGGCAAGGGCAAGTTCGCTGATGGAAGTGAGGGCTCCCCACAAATCATCGCTCATCACGTCGCTGCCATGCTTGCCAGGAATCCGGCGCTGGACATAAAAGCGATCTTCATCGAACAGAAGTATGCAGCCGACCTCAAGGCCAACTTAAAAGACGCACCGGGCTGCCAAGTCATTGCAGGCGAATATGAACAGTGGATAACCCAGTTCCTGGCAAGCAAAGTCCACCGTGCCCGTAATTATTTCTTCTACGTTGACCCCTACGGCATAAAGCGCCTCGACTTCGCCCACTTCGCCCGGTTGAAAAAAGCAGGGTTTCAATCACTGGAAATGCTTATTAACCTGAACACGACGGGATTCTTGCGAGAAGGGTGCCGCATATTGAAACTCTCTCGCGCCGTTCCTGACTGGGCCGATGACCTTGATTACGATACAGACGGCATAAACACACCAGCCAGGATGGACGAAGTAGCAGGCGGGAATTACTGGCAGGCCATCCTTGCCGATTTCCAGGCAGACTCCATAGATTTCCATCAAGCCGAAGAGAAATTCATCGCCGGATATACCGAAAACCTCGGTAAACATTTCACGCACGTGGTCAATATCGCGATAAAGGAGCGTTCGCACCACATGCCGAAGTATCGCCTCGTCTTCGCCACCGATCATCAAGACGGACTTTTTCTCATGGTAAAAGAGATGAATGCCGCATGGCGGAAACTCTTGAAAACGGAAACGGGAGGCCAACTCTATCTCTTCGATGCAACGGAAATGGACGCATGGCGCGGCACAACAATCCAAGAAAAGATAACGGCTGAACTCGCCACGCCCTTAAAACTCCCCGAACTGTTGATCAACCTTATCAGAAAATACGGAATAGCCCACACGGGAGAGGAGTACAACGCCGCAATCAAAGACAAGGAAGGAAGCTTGTTCAAAATCATTCGCGTTCCGTCCACGACTCCGACCGGCCGTCCATCAACAAACATGGACCACAAACACACCAAGATCACTGTCAGCATCATACCGCAGGAGCGTCTATTGTTGTAGTAGT
>CAZASC010000159.1:6457-7312 GCA_964487695.1 uncultured Victivallales bacterium | reverse complement strand
AGACAGAACCTGACTACCGTTCGCTTCCCGTCACCGCCTCTCCACAGGAGCATGAAGAAGTTGTGCATGTTCCCGGCGCCCCGAGTCCAAGTTCCCAGGGCCCAAGTGATGATGATGTGGTGCACATGATGAACTGGCTTACGGCAATGCGCGCGCGCGAAGATCCGAATGCCAATGTCGATCACGGGTTCTCGCATTCGATTGCGTGCATCATGGCCGCTCAATCCTATTGGAGCGGGAAGAGGCTATTCTGGAATCCAGAAAAAGAGGAGATCGAAGAATAAGCGGCTGCGCATACGCAAAAGAGTCCTCTAAGTTTCGATCGAAAAGTCAAGGGGCTCATTGGAGAAGTTAATAAGTCAACGAAACATCACCTGCGGCTCGTCAAACGTCCTTGCCTTGAACTGAAGGCGGCGTATCTTCTGACTACCGGAATTCCAACGACGATCATCAACCTCGGCGAGAATTGAATTCGAAGAATGCGGATAAACCAGGCTCTATGCGAGGCATGTATTGATTAACTCGACCCAGGTGCTTTCCTCCCCAATCCGACTGAAGCGCGCGGGCAGAATGCGCTGGAGGATTGCTTGGGTCCTATTCTTTTCGACCGTTACCAATTACGTAAGCCGCCAGAGCTTTTCAGTCTTATCGCCGATGATTGCGGCTCAGTACCATCTGAGCCATACGGATTTAGCAAAGATTCTGGGTGCATTTCAGGTTGCCTACGCCATCGCATGGCTGATTGGTGGCATTGTTCTCGATTCCGTTGGATGCCGGCTTGGATTGGCGATAGCGGCGATCTGGTGGTCGGTAATGAACATACTTACCGGGTTGGCAAGTTCTGTTTTTGGATTC
>CAZASC010000159.1:0-6447 GCA_964487695.1 uncultured Victivallales bacterium | reverse complement strand
CTGCTGTCGTTTCATGCTTGGCATCGGAGAGGGCTTCAATTGGCCGGGGGCAAGCAAAGTTGTCGCTGAATGGTTCCCCGATGAAGAACGAAGTGTCGCGGTAGCTATCTTTGATAGCGGTTCAAGTGTGGGCGGTGCGCTGGCTGCGCTGGCCATTCCGATAGTCGCATTGGTCTTTGGTTGGCGATGGGCATTTGTGGCTGCGGGTCTTCTTGGATTTGTATGGGTTGCCGTATGGCTTCGGACCTATTATCCTCTCCATCGCCACCCGCGAGTCACTCCGGAAGAAGTGATACTGATCGAAGAAGGTCACAAGACGGAGCGAGGTCCGTCTGATGGCGGCATTGCTCGATGGTTGCGTCTGGCAAAGGATCGCAATCTATGGGGCGTTGTCCTTGGCCGCGCTATCTCGGATCCAGTCTGGTGGTTCTATGTTTTCTGGCTGCCTCAATATCTGAGTGATGCGCGCGGATTCAGTTTGCAGAAAATATCGATGTTCGCCTGGATGCCGTTTGTCGCTGCCGATATTGGAAACTTCTCCGGCGGCTGGGTTTCCGGCTATTGCATCCGGAAAGGCATGTCCGTAACAAGTGCGCGCAAAGCCGTGTGTACAGTGAGTTGTCTTCCAATCCTGGCAGGAATTCCGGCAGCTATCGTGCATAACGAATATTTTGCTCTCGCCCTGATCTGTATAGCCTTGTGGGGTTTTGCCAGTTGGTCAACAATGGGCCTCACTCTCCCTTCAGATCTATTTCCAGAAGAGGTGGTTGGTTCGGTCACAGGATTGAGCGGATTGGCCGCGGGTCTCATCGGTGCCGGATTCACGATGCTGGTTGGCCTGATCGTCGATGCATTCTCGTATCGCCCGGCCTTCCTTGCAGCGGGAATTATGCCCATTCTGGCCACCGTGTTCCTCTATCTGCTCATCAGGCCACCGGCGAAAGTGTCGATACCATGATGTCCCAGCTTGGGTCCCTGTTTTCATCAGGCTCCCTCCAAACCTGGAAAGTCTGAATTGCATTGCAAGCACTGTTGAAGTCTGTGGAACACCTTCGCGTCGCATTTGAGCGGAAGACCGTAAGAAAGATTTCGGCTTATATCGCAGCACGGACAAAAGGTTAATGATCGAAAGGAAGCAAACGGTGAAGAATCGTTTTTCTTGTCTCGTGATTGGTTTCTGTCTTGTTGTGTTTCCTCGACAGGATTCTGTTGCGCAGACGCAAGGCTTGATTCCTGAAGCCGATGGCGCCTTAAAAGTTGTGGGATGGAGCCTGCAATCCTCCGCTCAAGTCACCGAAACCGGAGAGTCCCTTTCCACTCCCGGCTACCATGTGCAAGGCTGGCATCAAGCGGTTGTGCCCGGCACGATTATTGGAACCTTGGTAAGCGACAAGACGATTCCGGACCCCAATTATGGGATCAATCTACGGAATCTGATTGGCGAAAAGAAATTTACGAACGAAGAGAGCCTCTCTGAACTGCCCATGGATATGGATGGGCCATTTGCAGTTCCGTGGTGGTATCACACATCGTTTACGGTTCCGGAGAACTTTGCGGGGAAGGATATTTGGCTCAAGTTCAGCGGGATCAACTATCGCGCTGATATTTGGATCAATGGCAAGCAGCTGACCGATGCAAAAACGACCGTCGGAACCTGGCGCGTCTTCGAATTCAACGTAACTCGTCTCTTGAGCCCCGGAGCGGAAAATGCAATTGCCGTGCGGATCTTTCCGGCCAGTCGGACAGAGGACCTGTCAGTATCCTTTGTGGATTGGAATCCTGGAATGCCTGATCGTTATATGGGGCTCTTTCGTGACGTGACCCTGTCGACCAGCGGTCCGGTGTCGGTTCGGCATCCCGCCGTTCTATCCCACCTTGACCTTCCGGATACTTCATCGGCCCACTTGACAGTCATCGCGCAGCTAATCAACAGTTCGAATGAATCGGAGACTGGAACGCTTCAAGGTTCCATCGGCGATATTCAATTCTCGGAACGCGTAGAACTTAAGCCACAGGAGACCAGGGACATTACTCTGGGCCCAGGGGCTTTCCCGCAACTCAACATCCAAAATCCCCGTCTCTGGTGGCCCGCGCAAATGGGAACGCCGAATCTCTATCACCTTAGACTTCAATTCGTCATGAACGGCGTCAGCTCCGATCACACCGAAACGCGCTTTGGTATCCGCGAAATCGCGTCGATACTGGACACTAACGAGCACAGGCTGTTCCTCATCAACGGCAAAAAGTTGCTGATTCGCGGTGGTGGCTGGGCGATGGATTCAATGATGTCCGAAAGCAGGGCGAAACTCGAAGATGAGTTTCGATATGTGGCGGACATGGGTCTCAACACGATTCGACTTGAAGGAATGTTTGAGACGGAAGACTTCTTCAATCTCGCCGATGAAAAAGGAATTCTGATCATGGCCGGTTTTTCCTGCTCGGTTTGGGAGACTTGGCCTAAGTGGAAGAAGGAGCAGTACGTCGTTGCGGAGCAATCGCTGCGGTCGCAGATATTGCGCCTCCGTTCGCATCCCAGTTTGCTCGCCTTCCTCAACGGAAGTGATAACCACCCGCCGCCGAATGTCGAAAGGATGTATCTCGATATTGAGCGAGAATATCGCTGGCCAAACCCAGTGATCTCGTCTGCGATGCAGGAGCCGTCGCTTACTGGGGATACCGGGGTGAAGATGACCGGGCCGTATGAATACGTTGTGCCCGAGTTCTGGATGGAAGAAACGGATCGGGTAGGAGATCGCGGAGGCGCATTCGGCTTTAATACGGAAACCGGGCCGGGACCGGCAATTCCAACGATCGAATCATTGACTCAAATACTACCCAAAGAACACCTCTGGCCCGTCGACGACTGGTGGAACTTCCATGCCGGCCTGCACGACTTCAAAGATATTCGAATATTCCAGCAATGCCTCAACATTCGTTATGGAGAAGCCACAAGTCTCGAAGACTTTGCCGCCAAGTCGCAACTGATGCGGTACGAGGCCGTTCGTGCCATGTACGAGGCATTTGGCCGAAACAAATACGATGCGACCGGCGTAATCGCATGGATGCTCAATAACAGCTGGCCTTCCATGATCTGGAATCTCTATGACTTCCAATTGCGCACAGGGGGCGGCTACTTCGGAACGAAGAATGCGATTCAAGCGTTGCACCCGCTCTATGGATACGATGACAACGCAATCTGGGTGGTCAGCAGCCAATACCAGGATGCAAGGAATCTGAAGCTTACCGCCGCTATCTACGACTTCAACATGAAGCAACGCTTTTCGCGGACGGAAACGATCAACGCAAAAGCAGACTCAACAAATCAAATTTTCAAGCTGCCCGCCCTTCCCGACCTGCCCCCAGTTTACTTTCTGAAACTGACTCTCGCCGATGCCGCGGGAAAAATGGTCGGTTCCAACTTTTACTGGCTCAACAAGGATCCAGAAACCATTTCGAAGGGAATAGTAAATCTGGGTGCGGGGTTCGCCGAGAAATTCGCGGACTTCACTCCTCTCAGCCAACTCAAGAAGGTAACCGTCGACGCCAAAGCAATAACAGCCCAGGACAACAGCGAGCAGGTTACTCACATTCGGTTGGAGAATAAGAATTCCACCCTGGCGTTCTTCTTGCGGCTGAATCTCTTCGATTGCAATTCCGGCAAAGAGGTGATTCCGGTCCTGTGGAGCGACAACTATATCTCGCTCGTGCCAGGTGAAACAACGGAACTAACTGCAAGATATCGCTCTCCACATTCGGGCACGGTCCGGGTCGATCTTACCGGATGGAATGTCAATCACAGTGAAGTTGGCTGTGACAGCAGCCCGCACTAGCGGATGAGATGAATCCATCGAACGGCCTTGATGAATCAAGAGCGACCAACCGGAGTTTACGAGAGGAACAAAGATGTGTAATCGACCTTATATCCAATACCTCGCGGCGATGGTGCTTGTCTCGGGCACGTCCATCGTCGTACCGGCATCAGCCCAGGACACGAAGTACATCCCAGACAGCTCGTGGAATCATCAGATGATCCTCGGGCCGATGTGCTCGGCGCAGAGCGGCGGTTATGCGCTGGTTGACCGCGCACGCCCCTGTGAGCCCCACGACGCCTGGCTAAAGGATGTTTCACATTGGCGGGACGAAAGAAAGGTCCGGATCGGATACGACGGCTCCCGTTACCGGATTCCCTCCTTGCAATGGACTCAACGCAGTTTCATTCAATCTCAAATGATGGTTTCAGATCGATACATCTACGATCCAATTTCCGGCAAGTACACCGTAGATCGCTTCCTCGACGATCTGCAATCGAGATACGGAGGCGTTGACACGGTTGTCGTGTGGACGACGTCCCCGAATCTGGGCATCGACGATCGAAATCAGCTCGACATGGTCAGCGGGATGCCAGGTGGCATCGCTGGCCTGAAGCAAATGGTTGCGGATTTTCACCAGCATGGCGTCCACGTATTGTTTCCAATTGCTTTGTGGGATCTTGGCACGAGAGATCCGAAACAGCCGTTGCCCGATGCAATGGTTCACCTCATGGCCCAGATTGATGCGGATGGAATCTACGGCGACACGCAAGATTCCGTTCCATTCGTCTTTGCGGCAGCTTCGGAAAAGAATCGGCATCTGCTCGCCTTTCAACCACAGGGCCCTCCACAAGATGAATCGATTGCATGGACGCTGATGACTTCCGGCCGCATCGAATTTCAGCCGGGACCTGCGGTGGATCGTTTCAAATGGCTGGAACCGCGACACATGGTCAACGTCTCAGATCGGTGGAACCGCAATAAGACGGATGCCCTGCAGTTCGCCTTCTTCAACGGCGTCGGATGGGAGAGCGGAGAGAATCTTTATGGAATATGGAACGGGATTTCTCCACGCGACGCGGAGGCAGCAAGACGCATTTCGACAATCGAACGGGCATTCGCACCCTTCTTGACCAGCAGTGAATGGGAGCCGTTCTATCCCACTGCTTCTGATGGCGTCTTTGCCAGCAAATGGCCTCTTGAGAACGAAACGCTTTGGACCATTGTCAATAGAAATGGGTACACGATCGAAGGCCCACAAATTCAGGCACTAGCAGTAGACGGTGCTCACTATTTCGATCTATATCGAGGCGTCGAACTCAATCCAAGGAGGGATAGAGATGGGAGTAGAACCAATTGGGTAGATCTCTCATTTCCTATCGATGCGAATGGCTTTGCGGCCGTTCTTCAGGTAGATGGCGAACCCAGCCCTGACATGCTGCAATTGATGTCGAAGATGAAGAGCATGACAGCGAAACCTCTGGCCAGTTATTCAAATGAACCCACGACTTTTGCGCAAAGTATCGTGGAAATCAAGCCAACCAAGCCACAGTCCATAACTCCATCGACAATGGTTCACATTCCAGGAGGTGATTTCCGCTTTGTCGTTGAAGGTCTTGAGGTTCAGGGCACGCGGGAAACTGATGCCGACGTTCAATATCCGTGGGAAGACTCTCCCCGGCGATTCCACGACCACGTCATGCATATGGATTCCTTTGACATCGATAAATACCCTGTTACCAACATGGACTTTAAGGCCTTCATCGACGCGACGCACTACCATCCATCCGACGATCGGAATTTTCTGAAAGACTGGCGGGATGGAACTTATCTGCCGGGATGGGAATACAAGCCCGTAACCTGGGTGTCGCTGGAGGATGCCCGCGCATACGCCACTTGGATTGGAAAACGGCTCCCCCACGAATGGGAATGGCAATACGCCGCGCAGCATGCAGTTCAAGCCTTCGAGCCGAAACAGTATCCATGGGGAAATCTTTGGAGAGATGAAGCCGTACCGTTGCCAGATCAGGGCAGAACAGAGCGTGGGCCAGATGAAGTATTCGCTCACCCCATGGGAACCAGTTCTCTCGGTGTTATGGACCTCGTCGGAAATGTTTGGCAATGGACAGATGAGTACGTCGACGAGCATACAAGAAGCGCAATCCTACGTGGAGGCAGCTACTATCAACCGCAAGGTTCAAAGTGGTATTTTCCGCAGGCCTATCAAAACGACCAGCATGACAAGCTCCTGCTCATGTCGCCCGGCATCGATCGCGCGGGGACCATCGGATTTCGTTGCGTAGCAGACAGCCCTGCTACTCAGAAGTAACTTCGTTCTTTGACCTTCCAGGAATATTGGGTTGTTAATATCCGGCAGATGCTTTTGGCACTCTCCATTGAATTCCACGAACTTACACACCCTGAGAAGCGGAGCGCGCATTTATTACGATATGGGGTTATGTTGATGATGAATCCAATAACGTGCGACAACGGTCAGAGTTCAAGGGAGTGCGATACGCAGTCAAGCCATCAATCACGCTCTTTTGGCGCACTCGGTAGTTGTGAACCAAGCTTGGGCACCTCATCTTCAAAGTGGCTACAACGCGCAATATTGTGGATCGCCGGCCTGACAGTAATT
>CAZASC010000158.1:0-7331 GCA_964487695.1 uncultured Victivallales bacterium | reverse complement strand
GCGTGCAAGGATTCGCACCTTCCTTCGTTTTTGCTTTGAGGCACAGTGGTTGGCGCGTGTGCCGGGGCTTCCAAAAATTACCATCGAATCTGCACCGACTTCCCCTCTCACATCTGATGAATACACACGTCTCCTGAAGGCAGCAGAGCAAGGTAATGAACCACAAAAAGTGGCCGCACTAATTCAACTTATGCGGTGGAGTGGACTCGCTGTGTTCGATGCCTTGACACTCAAGAGGACAGAGATAATTCACGACGCTGCCAAGGACATTTATAGTGTGGTGACCTCTCGCCAGAAAACAGGAGCAGACGTGTCGGTACCAATACCCCCAGCCGTCGCCGACCAAATCATAGCTCTTCCAAATAAAAAAAATACAAAATATTTCTTCTGGAGTGGAAACGGAAATGGTCAGTCGTATGCGTCATCGTGGGCCAAGAAGAAAATCAAACCGTTGTTCGCTGTCGCTGGAATTCCCGATGTGTGCCACATGAAAAGCCACAGGCTGCGTGACACATTTGCTGTAGACCTTTTGAAAAAGGGTGTTCCTCTTGAGGAGGTTTCCAAGGCTCTTGGCCATAAGTCTATCAAGACTACCGAAAAGCATTATGCAAAATGGGTGAAGGGCAGACAAGACAGACTTGACAAACTTGTGATCGCGACATGGCAGGGAGATGCAGGGGCATGAGGTTGTCCCTCAAATCATGTTTTCAAAGATGAAGCGTTCCAGAACCTCACGCGGTATACGCAACGTCCTGTACTGCCGTTTGAATCTTCTCTCTGGTGTGCCGAGGTCGATTACCCCTTTAATTGTGCTGAACTTCCTCATCACGGTGTCTGTGCTGACTTTCAATATGGCGCTCACTTCGATGGGCGTCAAGAACTCCGAAATAATTGTCGTACTCATATCTTGGTCACTTCCTGATTTTCTGGTTGGTAAACAAAAAAAATCCCCTCATAAATGGCGCTGGTTTGCAGCCATCCATGAGGGGATTTTTTTTGTCGGGTTGTGTGGTGCCTAGTTCTGAATCACTTCCCAGTCAAGGCCAGCAACTTCGAGTTCAGCCTCCTATATATCAAGGTCAGGGAATACCGCCATGTTGCCAACAGGGGTGGCCTTCCTGCGCATGATGAGTGCGTTGGATACGTGGGCAGGCAAACGGTAGGCAAGCCCCGCTGTGAGCTTGCCTACGTCTTTTGTGAGCCTTACTAGGAGTTGCGGCTGGTCGAGTTCGTCGACCACTAGGAGGCCGCCTGCTTCAGCGACACCAGCGGCTGAACACCAGCAGCCAACGACAAGCCCCCGATCCTCGTCCAAAGGAAGAAACCGACCTCCAAGGTGTCTGCAAAACGTTCGTTAAGCCTGAGGATGGAAGCCGCGCCGTCAGTGCGCAGAAGATAGCTCTTCTCAAGGTCTCCAAACAAAATGGGCGTCTTGCTTGCTCCCATGGAAGGCATCGCCTGATCCAGCACGATTGGAAAACCCATGATCGATTGGAAAGGGGCCGAGTCGCCCGGATTGTTCTGGAAGTACGGGCGACCGAAGCCATCCTTGAGGCCAATTAAAAATGACCTCGTGGAACTGTTCATTACCCAGCTAGGCGTGATGGTATAGGCAGGATCGAGAGCAGAGAACACGGCGGTCAAATCACTCCAGCCGATGTCAGCGGCAAGGGTTGCAGTCGTGGTTCCGACCGTAGCAGCGCCCAGCAAACCGCCCGCGCTTTGGTTAGGCAACGTCGTACCAGCCGAGTCCTTGCCAGTCGTGACGGCGACTTCCAAACCCCTGCCATAACGCATTCCGAAGTAGTCACGAATAGCCGTGTCCAGGTTGAAACTAGAGTCGGCCATTTCCTCAAAACTGATCTTGACCAAACCACCAGTCACAGTATCAACACCAAGCAACTTGCTTTGGAACGTGGGGTCAGTTTCGGCGGGGCCGCTAGTTCCTTCCGTTCCCAGCAGTACGAGACCGTTGGTCGTGTCATTCCCAAGACTGACTTTCATGGGAGCGCCGTTGCTGTCCGTGACCCTCTGCTTCACCTTGCTGGCGATAGGTCCGTAGAACCGAAGAGCGTTCGTTAATTCCGGAAAAAACGCCTGCGGAATCAATGCGCCACCCGTTGCATCAGAGGTGGACAGCAAGTCGCGATGCTCTTCACCGATGCGCCCTGTTCGTGCATACGAACGGAATGCTTGGTTGATGCGGTCGCGCTGCTCTTCGCCAGTCCCACCAGTCCCGCCAAACCCACCATTGGTTGCAACAGGGCGAGCAGACCGGGTGAACTGGCTTTGCTCCTTGTCGTAACTGGCCATGGACTCGGAACGCTGAATATCTGCTTCCAGGGTTGTAACTTCTGCGTTCATCTTGTCGAACTGACTGCGGCGGTCTGCATTCCAGCCAGACTTGTGCATTGCGACTGTTTGCATCTGTACCAGCAACGAATTACGTTTTTCCTTCAATTCTTTAAGTTCGATACTCATGTATGTATGGCTTTCTGCCCTATATATAGGCGGTGAACAAGGCACACGAGGGCGAGAGTCTTTATTGACTCTTCAGCACTGTCTGACTTGTATGTATGTTGTGTCGCAGGGAAAAGGGAGTCATCCTGCGAAAGAATGGGCATAATGCGGAAGGGCAGGCGAGAATCTCCCACATGGGGAAACTCATGCCTGCCCTCTTTAGACATAACTCAGATTGGTTGATCGAAAAGTTACATCAAAACTTTAGTTAGTTCATGCGATGTGCGAAGACAGTGCGGACTCTCACTTTGTCACTGCGCAAGTCGTCCTGATTCGGACATCCTTCACAATCATCGGCGTCACAATCTTCGTTTGTGCAGTCCTGGCAGTTTCCTGCAATGCACTCAGGGCAATCGCAGTCGCAGCGTTCCTCTTCAGGATCGTCGTCCGGGTCGTCAAGGTTGTCGTCGTCGTCAAGGCTGTCGGGGTCGTCAAGATCATCCTGCGATTTAGTGAGCCTCTTCGCGCGAATGCTCCTCACGTCAACTGAGGTTGAGTCGTAAGCTGGAAACGCAGTCAAAGTAACTTCCACTAACTGAATATCATTCAAAACGCGCGTCAACTTCCCATCAGCGTCCTGCGTCCAGGTATCGTCACGCACAACAAATCCAAACGAGCAACCTTTCAAATTGCCGATGCGAACATCTTCAAAGGTGTCGTTTCCCAGAGTGGTATTAGGAAGAGGAGACACGTCAAAGGCAAGCCCGGTTTTATCTTGTCTCAAGCAAAGTGTTCCTGCACTACGACGCCCTAGAAGAAGCTGGCTAAGATGATCTCTCAACATCACCTGATCATCTTCTGTGAGTGTACGGGTGAATGCGCCGGGTGCAACGATCTCCGTGAAGTCACCACCGATGTCAGCGGGTGAGTTAAAAATCGCCGCATACCCTTTCAATTTCTTCTGGCCGTTCTGCTCTCTTACTTCGAGACGCGAACCTTGCAGCGTGCTCCGTAGTTCTGGTTTGCTACTTTGTATCTTGCGGTGATGTTTCATAGTCTCCTGACTTATTTGCTACTGTGGTGGGGCGTGGACACGCGGCGATTCAGCGTATCCCGGAAATTCGGAACCGAACTTGATGGGCAGGGCGAGAAAGCACCGTGGCTGCCCATTGCTTCAGGCCGGTGATGATAGGGTCTCCTGTTGCGATGTGTCGCCACGAAACATCAAAACGGCGAGTTTGCGGAAGGACGGCTGCCCAGAGGCTACGGTCGTTTTCTGTCAGTGGCAGCGAGTCAAACGTGTCTTCGTTTTCGACCATGACCTGCCCCAGACTGGCCAGATCGGGATCGGTGACCACCAATTCAACCCGCAACCGCCAGCCACTCGCAACAGCATCGGCGCGACTGGCAAAACCACATCGCTCCTTGAGGAGAGCATTGGCGTGACGTTTCAGGATGGACTTGAGCGAATTTGTGACGGCCAGCAACGCCAGCGCGGTTTCATCTGTCTCTGGAAGCACTCGGATACAACGATGAGATAATCCCGTGCTCATGTCCTCCAGCCGATATGCGTAGCGTCCCTTTTCAGGATCGGCGGTGATGAAAATTGAGAGGTCGGGGCCGCTTGGGTTTCGAGGCGCAATTGCTGCCGGGCGCAGCATTGCGTTACAGGAGGGTTCGTCTTCGTCTTCTTCAAGGATTTCGTGTGCCGCTGCGTTTACGGCGTGGCGGGTCCGCTCGTCTTCTTCATTGGTTTGCATTTTTAGTCTTGGCCTTTCTTGTGTGTATATGTTTTAGAATGAGTAGTTTATGGAAGAATTAGGGTGGCTTTTCGATGCCTTCTGTGGTAAAATAGACACACATAGACTTTGTTAGTCGTTTATTATCAACATGATAAGAAGGTTATCTACCACAGGTTGTCTTTTTTATTTACATTTCGCGGTTGTGTGTTGATGACTGGGCGACGCTCGACAGCATAATTTCTCATCAAACTCGGCGCACCCCATATCCCCATCCTTTTCAATGACTTGCGCACAACACTGTTTTCAACATGGTTTCAAATGACTTACAACAAAGGTAGTCAAGTCATACACAACACTGTCGACAGTCGCACAAGTCAAAGACGGCTGGCAGCCATGTGGACCACCAGCCGTGGATCGTTCGCACCAGAAACCCCGAATCTAAAAAAGAGAAAGCAGGTAATGAGCCGCGAACGAAACTTGTAACAAAATCTGAGGGCAGAATGGTTTCATTCTGCCCACGATGCCAACAACAAAAGCACGTTGTTGACGATTGGACGCCTTCATGACCTGCAACACTCGACACGGTCGAAGTTAGAGACGTGTGCGGGTTGCAGGTGGAGTTTGGGCGTCCGGCTAAACTTGACGGGGGAATATCAGACCATAACGCTGGCCGCAGTTGGGAACAGCGACAGCGGAAGGTTGGCAATCAGCCTTGGGGAAACGACGTTCTTACGCGCCCAATTTAGGAGCACTAAACCCGAATTGTCGTCAGCGGGCAACGGTTGAATGTCGAGTGTGAACCGTTCACGTTGCTGCGCAAGGAGTGTCAAGAAATTCTTTCCTACCCGTAGTGGGTTCATTGACTCCCGGTTCGAATCATCCGTCATGGTTTGTAATGCTTCGATGAACGTCGCGTCTAACGATGTAACCAGGACGCGGGGTCGTGAGGTGCCACGCGGCGCAGCATCAACTAACCGTATTGCTTGACTTTTGGAGACACTTCGCAGCGCGTTCACCAGGGCAATGAGTTGCAAGGTGTGGGCCGATGCCGTAGTTGAAATCTGGCCTGCATTCCTGACGGTCTTTGAATTTTTGACGAAGCATTCAGACGCCCAAACGCCCTTGCGGTGATCGCACGCAAGCAACACAAGCACATCGTGCTTTTGAAAATCTAGTCTCATTTGTTTTCCTTTAAGGTAAGTATTGTCTCTCTGCAATCACTAACGCTGTCAAACCCTGAAATGTCTCAGTCATCTAAAACTTTTTTGTATGTCCAGACGTTAGTGCATAGTGTGCACCGCCGCGCCCGCGATAGAGTGTTACTGCTTTTCTTTATCGCTTCGCTCTCTGCCTTTTTTGTTTTTTGATACAAAGTCTTTGGGGGATTAGGGGGCTGTCACTAGATTGTTTTATTAGTTGTTTTAGTCTTTGTTTAGTCTTTAAGTAACTAATATTTGTCTCAGTCAGTATCTAACAGCGTCCGGTGCCAGTCAGCGGTTTCATTGGAATAAACAACATAGTTGTCACAAGGGGGCTGTGGGAACCCCCTTCAAGGCAATTTAACGGGGCTGTGGGAACCCCCTTCACCATTCAGACCAGCTCGATTCAAGGTCAGTTTCTTTGTTCGTTGCAACACTCTTCTTCCAACGCCCTATCGCGTATGTTCTTGAAAGTTCCTTCCGCTGCTGTGGGTCTTTCAACCGTGTGACCGCTTCCACGTTCGTCTCCACATCCGTTGGAAACGGTTTGCCGTTGCGAGCATTTACAAGCCGGTACAGGCGTGGCTTGTTCCTTCCGAGGGATTGCACGTCGATAAGGCCGAAACTCTCCTGTAGTGCCCTACGCGCGTCAGCGAGAGCCCATCGGTCAACGCTGGCAAACTCCGCCAGCCAAGCATCCGAAATAAGTGCCACAGTACCTTGATACTCGCGTCGGACACACAATAGAATGCCGAGATATGTCCGCACATGCGGAGAGCAGGTTTCCCAGAATCGGTTGATCTTGTTTTCATTCGTTGAATCGTAGAGCAGAGCATCCGGCACCGGACTGAAGTACGACCTCGCATCGGCCATTATTTTTGCAAGTGCGTTCATGCTGCCACTTCTCTCTGGCACAGTTCTGCACACTGCACGCCGATGATGTGCTGGGCGCGTGTTCGTGCCTTGACTACGGCCCCTAGCATGTCGCGTTTTGTTTGTTCCCGCGCCTGCCATGCGGCACGATACGCCCGCGCGTCTGCCCGCTGTTCTGCCCGCCATTTTTCGCCCTTCTTGTTCAATCGGTGAACCACATTACGGACCTTGCGTTCGTTCCATGTGTCACCCGTCCATTCGGTGAGTTGTTTCGCTTTGTCATCGTAATGGTCCAAGAGGGCAGCATCGAAGTATTCGATGCCGTCGTGGGTGATAATCCGATCAATCAACCCGTCAATAATCCTCTCCTGCTGATCGTCGGCACAGACTGCACAAATTATCTTTTCGTCCTCGTTCATTTTCTTGAATGGAATTGGGGGATGGAACCATCTGCCATGGAATCCGGTGGGTTCTGAATGGAGCAGGGTGTTCTCGACATCTTCTGTCTCACCAGCGTCGTTTTCCGCTGTGACCAGATATTTGACAAACCTTTTCTTGTTTGCGTTGACAGCGCGGTAAGCGTCCTGCGTTGCATTGAAAGCCGTTTTATTGAGATAGGAATAGAAAGCGGCTGGTGTGTCGAATGACCTATGGAGATGCCCTCCCTTCAGTAGTCGCACAATCCCATCCTGCGTAATATCTTCCGCTGTCTGCGCTATTTCAGTTTTTGCAAGCTCTTTCTGCGCGGCCATGGCCTTGCGCAAGATGAACCTGTAACAGATTTCGCACAAGTCAGCAAACATCTGACCATTCTCGTTTTTGGAAGACAGGTTCCAAGCAGTCCATGTGGCCATGACCGCCTGCTTCATTGTTTCTTTCTTGCGTCCTGCTTCCTTGTTTTCGCCTTCAATTTTGTCATCTGAAATATGCACGGGAGTTGTCATTTTATATAGTCCTTTCTTTGTATCGAGTAATAAGAGCATTAGTGGTGAGGCACACGTGATTACTGATCCGGCCCATATAGGTGAGACAGTTTGTTGCCCTGGATCGTCTCACG
>CAZASC010000157.1:0-7352 GCA_964487695.1 uncultured Victivallales bacterium | reverse complement strand
GCAGCGAAGTTTCTCACGCCTGAGCGCCTCGATAAATGTGCGGAGTCGCAACCTGGTTGCGCGCTCGAATACGCAGCGAAGTTTCTTACGCCTGAGCGCCTTGATAAATGTGCGGAGTCGGAACCTTATTACGCGCTCGCATACGCAGCGAAGTTTCTCACGCCTGAGCGCCTCGATAAATGTGCGGAGTCGCAACCTCTTTGCGCGCTCGCATACGCAGCGAAGTTTCTCACGCCTGAGCGCCTTGATAAATGTGCGGAGTCGGAACCTTATTACGCGCTCGTACACGCAGCGAAGTTTCTCACGCCTGAGCGCCTCGATAAATGCGCGGAGACGCAACCTCAGTTAAGGCTTCGGCGTGTAACGATGCAAAGGATCGGTCAAAAAATTTCATAAAAATATTGCATTATTATTTTCTTTGAATTATATTAATGTCTGTAACGGGCCGAAAAAACTGGTCCACTTTTCTAAACCCTTAATTTTCAGGAGGCGTCCCATGCAGTTTCTCAAAAAAATCACCACAAAGGGTATCGGTCTCGATGCTCGTACCCTCGACGATCTCGCCGACGGCGTCGGCGGCAAGGCAGTCCCCATCGCCCGTTTTTACGGGTTCGTTTCCGACCGGGAACACGACAAAAGCGACATCGGCGATTTCATGCGCAATATCGGGCAGTTCGAGGCCGAGAACCTTCTGACCGGCGAGAAGTATCGGTCGCAACAACTCCTGGTGCCGGAAGTCGCGCAGATGATTATCGACAAGGCGTTCGATTCAGCGATCAAGGCGCTTCCGAAGGACAAGAACGCGAAAGTCGCGGCACAGATCGCGCTTGAACTCTCGATCACCGAGAACACGTCGGGCAAGGGCGGGCGTCAGTACATCTTCGGCGTGAAACCTCTCATCGAGACCCAGGAGAAGGACGCGCTCTCGCTCATGGCGGACGAGTTCCCGAAGGCGATAACGGACAAGACGCCGGCCGGCAAGAAGAAGTAGTATTTCACCAGGGCAGGCGATACTGCTTCATGTACGCCTGCCCTCTTTCTCAATCGTATCCACCCGAAATAAAACCCTTATGATACCACGGATAATTCATCACATCTGGACCAGTGATAATCCTTTTGCGGATAAGTTTCACGCATGGCGTCTATCCTGGATGAAGTTTAATCCGTCGTGGACTTTCATGTTTCATACGCTCGACAACATGCCGTATGACCTCATGCTTCCGGAGAGCGTCGCCATTCTACAGTCCGGATGCCACTACGATCTTAAATCCGACGTTGCGCGATGGGAAATCCTCCGCATCTATGGCGGCATTTACGTCGATACGGATATGGAGTGCAAAGCGCCGTTTGAACCTTTTCGGGATACGGATTCTTTTGTAGCATACGGATGGCATACGAATACCGTTGGTAATGCCTTACAGGGATTTGTACCAGGTCACCGCATTCCGCTCGAATGCAGTAAAATGATCCTTCGTTCATGTTTTTACGAATGGAAGAAAGTGAACTCTCGAATCGTCTGGCAGTATACGGTCGATGGTATCCAATCAATCACGAAGGATTGTACGATCATATACCCGAAGGAAACGTTCTATCCGTTCTCCTGGTATGCGGTGCTCAATAACCTGCCGGAAATTCACAAAGACTATCCGGACAGTGCGGCAGTCCACTGGTGGACCGGCATACTCCCGGACGGCTGGTGCAGTGACCGCGATAAGATGGCCGGCGGCGGGGAAAATATCCCTTGTCCAATATCAAAACTTACCTTTTGAGGGAGATACAAACCGTGAGCATCAATAAGAAATTCTGCGACATAATCCTTCGCTCCGTCCCTGAATGGCAAACCTCAGTTCCGGAACGCCTTATCCTGGTCGGTCTCTTTGCAATCCTGAAACCCGAACACGCGCTCGAAGTCGGCGTCTTTAAGGCTTCAGGGACGTTTCGCATAGCGGAGTATTGCAAGAGCCTTTACTGCGTAGACCCGATTCAGAACTTCGCGCCACTTCCCGGCAACTGTACGTATTTCAAAACAACGTCTGACGAAGCGTTCGAGTTGTTTGCACAACAGAAACTTCGTTTTGATATTACCGTTATCGACGCAGACCACAGTGAAGATCACGCATACCGGGACATGAAGAACGCGCTCTCCATGAGCGACATCGTTATCGCCCACGATGTGTATCACGACGAAACCTGCAAAGGATACATGCGGGCGATAGCGGAGCAATCGAACCTCATATACCTCAATAACCGCATGACGCATGTTGAAGACGCCTGCCCGGAATGGGGTGGGTATCTGCTTGCGGTAGGGAGCGTACAATGACTCGAAAACTCGACGACAAGAAATGTGAAACGTGCGCTTGCAAGGAACTGACCGAAGGCTGTCTCGGTTGCGGGTCGTGGAACGGGTACGAGAAGCATCGCCCCGTAAAAATCACTTCCGGGGCGTCGCTCTCTTAATCAACCTCTCCAGTGTATTCATTCCCATATTTACCAGAGCGGGATTTTCCTTGATAAATCCCGCTATTTTCTCCCCGATGTTCTTGTCCGGATTTTCCAACTCTTCTTCAGGCGCGAACAGTTCATCCATGATAAATTCTTTGAGTCCCGCGGGGTCCGCGGAGTAATCCCGCGCTTTAAGTTCTTCCTGCACGCCTGAAAATTCTTCGTCGGTAAAACTTAAAAAATACCCTTTAATTTCCGCTGCCGGTTTCAAGGTCGCTCTCCTTGAAAAGGTTTTCCGCTATCCCTTTTTTCTCAAAATAAAGCGCTATTACCGACATACTGCCTGCTATATCTCCAAGTATTTCAGGTAGTGAAATCATTGCGGCGGCATAAGCCGCGGCGACGTCCACTTCTTTTTGCGGAATATTGAGTTTTGATTTTGAAGGATCGAGCGCTTGCATACGCTGCCTGCCTTTCTTATATATTAAGGGTTAGAGGACCGACACTTATGAATATACAACACCTGCAAACCAACGGGAAAGCGCAATCGACCGGCGCGCTCATGCGCAAGGTCGTCGATACGTACTATCTCGATATGGTGGAGTATGCAGGCTGTTCGGCGATTCAAGTGTTCGACATTCTGCGAAAAATTCCGTATCGCCCCGATCCAAAAGGCACGGAAGCGCTCATGCGTCCACTTTACACTTTATCAATGCGTGGGTATGGCGGAGACTGTGATTGCAAGGCTATTGCGATGGCGTCATGGGCAAAGCTCGTCGGTATTCCGTACCGATTCGTAGCGATCCGTCGAACGGGAAGAAAAAACTTGCACCACGTTGCGACGGAATTATATATTACGACTGTACACGGTAGCTGTTGGGTTTTCTTTGATCCTACATACAGCTTCAATCGTTGGGCCGAAAAACGTGATGAAGCGGAGCGGGTCTACATCTAAGTAGCCTCGCCCGAACACGACATGAAGGCTTGACGTATGAGGCATCCCGCCTTTACCATAATCCGCTATAACCACGTCTCCCTCCGGAGGTTTCTATGAACGTCGATATTCTCGGCGGCGACAATTTCGCTACGTCCCAGGCGGTACAACTCGGTTCATGGTTTTCAAGAGAAGCAGGTCGCTTCGGAAAATTCGTGAAGAAAAATGCGGGAAAAGTAGGAAAACTGGCCCTCGAAGCAAATCCCCTCTATGAAGTAGGCAGACTCGACGTCGCTCTCGCAAAAAAAGGCTACCGGACCGCAAAACATTTTCTCGGCGACGATTCCGTCGGCATGGGTTTCGATCTCTCCTCAATTTTCCATGCCGCAGACAATATCATCGATACAACCAATCGGATTACCGATCCCGGACGTCCTGGCGCGCCAATGCCGGTAATGAAGAAAAAGGGAATTTCTCCGGTACTGATCGGCGGCATAGCGGTTGTAGCGATTCTCGCGCTCGTCATGTCGAAAAAGAAAACAGCGATTGTTGCGGTCCCACCGTCGGTAGTGTAAGGAGACGAGTATGGCATCCTTTCAAGGGTATTCGGACGACGATGAAATGCTCGGCTCGTTTCTCACGAACCTTGGGAACGAGTGGCATCATCTCCAAAAGGCGTATCAAGGATCGTTTCTGAAGAAAATACTTTCCACAGCTCAGGACGCATACGGCCTGTCTTCGCTTTCACAATACGACCCAAGCGCAATATTGAACCAACTGCCGACAAGTGCACCACTACCGCCGATGCACCCAATGGTTGCAAAAAAGAAGGGCGGAATGTCTCCCGCGCTCATTATCGGCGCCGTAGTGGTGATCGGTGGAATCGTACTTCTTGCAAAGAAGAAATGAATATGAAGAAGATACATTACACAAGATCTTCACGACACCATACTTTCCGTATCGTTAGAACACGCTCTGTATATTCAGCCAAAAGGTATGGATCAGTAGGAAACTCTCCTATACCTGATGACTGGACTTTACTTATAGATGGGTATCCCGAAATTTCGGGATCAAAAAAGGAAGTTACCTTAATAATGAAGAGCATGAAAAGACTGTAGGGTATATGCTCCCCATTGCAAAATACGAAGAGTTTCACGGCAAGCCGTACCGGAAAGTTTCCGGGATAAATTTCCATGTACCGCACGGTCTTGTCTATCTCGGTGAAGCGGTCGCCATCGAGTACCGCTGTTCAAAGCGTAACGGCGGCGGTGACGGAAAAAGATCGGTGTACCGGCACGAGTTCGATCCGGGTGTTATTGTGTGCATGGACGAACGCGGAAAAAAGCAGTTGTATGTCATAGGACCGAGACTCACGGTAGATCAAGCGGGAATAAGGCATTGATATGAACGACCAGACAAACCTTGCCGTAGCGGAACACCCCGACAACACGCTCCCCTTCCCGGACCGTGGCGTTCGCAAGCCTGGCGCCGGCCGCATCGCGCTCGGTTTCGTACCGTTCACGCCGGTGCATTTTCACGGATCCCCGGATTCGTGGATTGCGTATGTCAGGATCGGTCTCTACGCGACGCTCGCGTATTTTACCTATAATAAAATGCGTCCCGTATCGTATGCGGCAATGGCGGCGGCAGGCGTGAGCCTGACGACTTCACTTATCGGTAAGGCATGGGAGAAGCATGTATGAAAAAGCGATCTACCAAGCTCTATTATATTGGAAGATTCAAGGTAGCTCCAATGAAGCGGTATCAGTATTTTATCACTGAAGGAATAGATAGTATACCGGCATCAGCGAAAGATTTACTTTCAATACGAGCAAGAAACCGTAGAGAAGCAATGCGTATTTTCAGAGATGAAGGTGGTCTTGCTTATTTCGGATTGAGATAACAGGAGAATATGGTATGATTATTCCTCTCGTAAATCCATGCGGCAGCGGTAACCCTCGAAGACGCGCATCCCGCGACAAATTCGGTCGCTTCCTGAAGAAAGTCCGTAAAGCGTCCGTCCGCGCGAAGCGCCGCTATTCAAAGACGCGCGTCGAAAAACTCATCAAGTCTTTCAAACGCCCCGCACGGCGTCCGCCTGCCGGGATTTCCTCATCTTCTCTAAGGAGTAACAGTATGCGTAAAGCACATGCTCGACGCAGCCGCAGGCGGCATAACCCGCGTTTCGGTCTGCACCGGCCGGTCCTTCAGTGGACAGGTAAGAAGTGGCATCGGAAACGCAGGTCGAAGCTCTTCCCGTGGAAGCATGGCAAAGCGATCGCGGTCAAGATCAATCCGCGGCGTCGGCGTCATGCGACCCGCCACAATCCGGTTCTCTCCCGGTATCATTATCGCCGGAATCCGGGTAATGAGATCATGCAGGCCGGTAAAGAAGGTCTCATGATCGGCGCCGGTATCGTTCTGGGCATGTACGGGATCAGAGCTGCCGCACACATGCGGATGCTCGGAAATCATCGCAAATACCTGGGCGCAGGCGAAATTCTGCTCGGTGCGGTTGTCGCGGGTTCGGTGGAGAACCGTTATCTGCGCAGTCTCGCGGTCACGGTCGCCGGCGTGGGTCTCTATGACCTGATCGCCTGCAACGTGAAGTCGCTGCACCTGCCGACAATCCATACGGAAACAGACAATCCGAACGGTATGCTGGCGGAAAACAGCGTGAGTCTGAGGCAGCTTACAAGACTGCCGCCTCCGGATGACGGGCAGGACGAGCGATATAATCCAGCGCTCGCCCCGACCGATCTTTGCGGTAACGACCTGCTCGGCGCTTCATTCCAGGGCAACGATCTTCTCGGCGCCTCTTTTGGCGACTCGGACGATTGCGTTTCAGTAGAAGACAATTGATGTACATAAAGGGCGCCTGCACCCTGTAATGCAGGCGCCGTCTCTTTCACGGCTTATTGAGAGAACTCCGCAATTAAAAGGGGTATTACATGCTTACCAAGGCAGCAAGCCAGAGACTACAGATCGCCAGGGGCGGGACGTACAGTACCGCAAAAGACGCGCTGAAGTACCAGATTTGGGACACGCGGCTTTTCACGGCGACTCCCACCGACTCTTCCTTCTTCATGCAGCCTATCGGTTCGGTTTTCGCATCGACCGGCAGCAAGACGAAGAACGAGACCAACATGACCGATTCCGGGAAACTTCCGGTCGGCCAGACCTTCCTCATCGAGCGGATGGGCGTCATCTGTATCAGCGCGTATGATACGCTGGCGACCGGCGCAACGAGCGGATGGGCGAATTCGACTCTCATCGTGCAGTCGTTCATCAACATGCTTCAGACCTCGACCTTCGAGTTCGTGATTGCCGGCAGGGCGTTTGACTTCCAGATTCATGGGAGCCAGTTCCTTCCGTCACTTTCGCTCAACGGTCTGTCCGCGACCGCGTTCGGCAACTCCACCCGCGTCGGCGACGAACTCGCCAGCGGATGGGTGAAGCTCGAACCGTCGCCGATCCAGCTCGCGCAGCTCGTCAGCTTCCAGCTCAACCAGCTCACCTCTATCGGTAACCCGACGGTCGTGAACGGGGCGCAGACCCATGCGTATTCGTGGCTGAACGCTTTCAACTGCTCGCTCCAGATCGTGTTGCAGGGATTCTTGACCAGAAGCAAGTAATCGCTTCCGGGCTGTACCGGCAGGGAGAGGGGTTCGGCCCCTCTCTCCCTGTTTTCTTTCGGGTAGACGCCAAGACAGGCCGCGATACACACCTTTACCTAAGGACATCGAAGTATGAACACCGCTCCCAAAACTTCCCCTGATGGCGTTTTTGCGGCGCTCGAACAGGAAGTTGAACACGCCCGCAAGACGCAAGCCGTAAAATCCTGGTACGCATACCCGATCTCCGGCACGATCGCCGGCGGCGCGACGTCACCGTTCCTGATCTCGATCATGCAGGGTATGGACTTCCAGTGCGAAGCGATTACCGGCAGCGCGTTTTATTACAGTTCAAGCGTAGC
>CAZASC010000156.1:3262-7526 GCA_964487695.1 uncultured Victivallales bacterium | reverse complement strand
ATTGTTCGACATGATCACCCAATGGAGTAATAAGGAGACCTGAGAAATGTGGAAGACCCAAGACAGAAGACGGTTTGGGGCGACCACCAGATTGAGGAGGGCGGATGGAAAAAGTCCGTAGTTAAAGAGGCGAAAAGAAAGGATTGGATTCGCATCTTTCGGAAGTTGCTTATTATCTCGATTGGGATGATGGCGGTGGGCTTAGTGTGCAGTTATAGTCGCGGGTCATGGCTGGGGGCGGCAGCCGGTTCACTGTATCTAGCAAGGATTTATGGTAAGTTCAACTGGGGGTGGTCGTTGCCTGCTGTCCTTGTCTTGGCGACGGTTGCTTTCTTTCTATGGGGTCATACGCCGGATTCGGCGCCTTGGTATGTCAAACGCGTGGATTTCGCCAGGCCCTCGGCCCAGCATCGGGCGGCAGCATGGCTGGGGGCGTTCAAAATGATGCGCGACCATCCATTTGGCGTTGGGTGGAACAATGCGGTCACAGTTTATGAAAAAGATTATTCGCCCCCGGAGAACGGCGCGGCGGCCATTACCACCAATGATTATTTGATGCTGGGAACACAGTTAGGCTGGCCGGGCTTGATTTGTTTTGTGACGTATGTCGGATTGTGTTTTAAGAAAGGGCAAGGTCGTGGCGCTACGGAATCAGGAACGCCGGGCGGGACGTCCGGCAAACCCGCAGGCGGGACGCCAGCGCTACGCTGCGCGTGTCGCGCGGGCGCGCTGTCCATGTTGGTGGCCTTCTGGTTTGATGGCGGCCTCTTCACGCTGGCCACCGGCTCGGTGTTCTGGATTCTATTGGAATTGGGCAGCGTGCAAAACCACGAAAGCCCCCCCATCACCCCGAACGCTTGACCCGCCGCAAAAACACCAGACACGTGGTTGCTCACGGACTATAACATCTATCGGGTTAGCCTGCTCACGATGCATTGTAGTTCTCAAGCCACCTGCATTGGCAACTTGACCGATCCGCTGGGACGCGCGCGGAAGACGCCGGGCAATTCCCTGCCCGCACTGCCAAATCAGCATTGGGCTACGCCGTCCGGAAAACCTCAAAATATCCTGCTTTTTCTGCAAGGAACACATTGAATTTCCGACCCACGCCCTGGGTCAAAAAATCTCGTGCCCTCACTGCAAAATGGACATCACGCTGAGGCAGCCAAGTTAACCTTTTGAGGAGCCGACATGAGACTCATTTTGAATCGCAAAGAGAACAAATCAGGTTCTTGGACGTCGGTAATGGGTGCAGCGGAAGTTGTCGCGAAGCGACAGTGGATATTAGCCAGCTACGAAGTGGCTGGTCGCGCGCCAAATAAAATCACGCGTCCTGAAAGGACGCCGGATTTCCGCGATCCCGTCAGGACGATAATTCCAAGGCAAAGATTTGGGTCCAAAATCATGAATTGAAAGACAAAGGATATGACTAAACTTAACAACATCAAAAACTGGCCCGAACTTGCACGGCTGGCCAATTGGTCAGTCATGGCGCTGGCGAAACAATGCGGAGTCTCAGTCCGCGGACTTGAACTGTATTTCGAGAAAACACTGGGGGTAACACCAAAGGCATGGTTGGCGGAAAAACGTCAAGAACAGGCTATAAAACTTTTGAGCCAAGGCATTTCAGTTAAAGAAGTTGCGGCCGAACTTGGATATAAACACGCTCATCATTTTTCCAGAACATTCAAAAGACTGTCAGGCTGCTATCCGACGCAGATAGCCTTTTCACCGCAAAAACTGCGCGTTTTGGTATGATATTTTCGCATATTGGTATGGGTTTTCCGTTTACGACCGGCAAAACAATGGTAAAATCATAAAGTCATTGGCAGAATTCTTGGATGGTCTCGATTCTCAGCGAGAGACAATTGCTGCCGGTGCAATGCCAAAAAATGACAGACAAGCTGATAGACCATTTTAACATGAGCAGATTCGGAATTGTTGTTGGTTGCAATCCGCAAAGCACTCTTTGGCTGCTGTGCCCGGCGAGACATCTGATATATTGTAATGTCGGTCGGTTATTCTTCCCAACTTGGTTCAAAATGAGAGAATATACCCCCATGCCAAACGCCGTAAATTCCAACGATTTTCGCTGTACTGTGATAGTCGAAGGTCGCCCGCCTGACAATCGTAACATGGATCAGTACTGCGGAAATGATTAACGATTTGCGGAAATGATTAACCATTTTCCTTCCCAATCTCACGAAACTTGTTGAAACTAGAATTGTAAATTGATGAGCTTGAAAATGAACCAGTTAGGGCAAGGAGGTTTGCGTCGCAAGTGTGCCGGGGAGGGGTATTGCTTCAATAATCTTGCGAACCAATTTGTATCTATAGTGAGGACTTGCACGGATTGCGCTGTATTCTGCCAAGTACTGCGAGAGTCCTTGCATAGCGAGCACTGCAGATGGATTGATAACGAAGGGCCCTCATTTTTTGCATTTCATCAAACCCACTTCCGTTGGATTGCTCGGATGCTGACAGTATGCCTCTATGTCCTAATCGTCTCTCCATTAACTTGGACCGTCTCTTCAGCCGCTGCCGAATACCATGGTGTGGGGTACGTAGATTATAGGGCCTTCTCACCGGATACAAACCAGGCAGATCACACGATTTTTAAAGAGCGATGGAATTTCGTCTTTGGTTCCAGCAACGACGTCTGGCGAATTCACTTGGATGATCCCGAGAACGGGATGCGAGTGGAGTACACCTATGACGGGACGAACACTTATGTAATCATTCCTACCGGCACCAATATCGCGGCCCAGATTTTTCCGACTCCATATCCGCCCCCGAACGGATTTCCGGCAATCGTTGTATGGTTTGCTTACTGCTCAGGTGCTTATATAAGCTCTGCCACAAATAATCTGCTGTGTTCTCTAAGTCAGGAAGCGCGTCCATACGTCACGGCATATGGGCGCCCCGTGCGTTCTGAATTAAAGTTCCTTGATACGACTTTGCATATTCCCCGAAACTGTCTTGAGTTCAGCGATGGGGCGTTGTATGGCATTGACGTTAAGAAACGACCACCGGTCATCCTTGGACATAAGTTTGGTGGCGTTTTCGGTAATGGCTTCGTGGAAGCGGCATACAGTGTGGGTGAGACGACAAATGCGAGTGGTTTAACTCTTCCAAAGACGTTCCGGCTCCAGCAGTTTCGACCGAGAGAGGGTTCATCATCATCAAATGATTTGTTTGTTCTAGCTGAATTCAGCGGTTCTCTTCAAAATGTCGAAGTTGGGGCATGGAACATCGGTGAGGACGTTCAAATTCAGCATAGATCCTTTATAGATGATTACCGCGGAATGAAGCTGGATCCTCCGGTTGAACTCGTTCAGTATTTCAGCCCTTCCAAGTCCTGGCTGCCATTCTCCCCTGGCAGCATGCCATATGCGGAATACGAGATCAGGAAGCGTGTCCAGGCGGCAGAGGCGCCGCGATCTTATTCCAACAGGAGAACGTGCGTCGTAGCACTTTTAGTTGCTCTAACCGTGATTCCACTAATCGGCATCGGGGCGCAGCACTTTTTCCGCCGTACATCCGCTCACAACCAATAAAAACGACAAACGAAGGAAGGAAATAGCACATGCAAAACCAATTACTTATAACCAAACTCAGTTTGGCAGCGGTTATTTTGTTCGGGACGCAAAGAATAGGCTCACAGTTAATGGCACAATGCGGTGGCTGTGCTGCACCACAAAATCCTATCTATACATGCATTCCGGGATCCGTGTGCATGTTTACAACACAGACTCCAGCTAAACAGGATTGTGTAGGAAATTGCGTAAGTATAACACAGTGTGTAACACAAAACTTCATTGGAAGTTCATTTACTTATGCTGGAATATGCAGCTCCGATGGAGCAAGCTGCATCAACACGGTACTTATAAACACCGGTAACAATGTAAGGCTAAGCACAGCCGTGAGTGGTGCCAGCTGCATCGGAGAGTAAAAATATTATATAAATACACCTTCAGAATTCGCTGGAGACATAGGCATATACTATATCTGTAGGTTCAGGCAAGCTGAAGGCTGATGTATCAACCGTCAAGATATGAGTCTGAGAAGAAAATTTATATTGTCGTGTGTTTTGATTCTGCTTGTAACCGGCACCGCAAAGATATGCAGCGCCTTTGGCCAAGCTAAGATACTGGAACTCAGTGATCCGGTTTTTGGCGTTCGCTTTGGGCACCTGTTTCTCAGTGTGGGATTGCTTGAGATTACCGCCGCTGTGTTTTGTTTCTTTGCGGTGCGAGAGGTTACG
>CAZASC010000156.1:0-3252 GCA_964487695.1 uncultured Victivallales bacterium | reverse complement strand
TCAGCTGGTTGGGAAGCTGTTTTCTTGTCTACCGAGCGGCCCTTCATTGGGTTGGGTGGGGATACCATTGTCCGTGCTTGGGGACGCTTTCAGATGTCTTGAGAATCTCGCCCCGTGTTGCCGATCTTATCATGGTCGCCCTATTGATTTACATGGTTTCAGGAAGTTTGGGACTGCTTGTGTTATCGATAGCGCAAAATACTCCTGCTCGCTCTTTGCCTAACCGGTTTAGTCATTGGAGCATGTTGTGAAAACCAATAAATCGAACTTTTGTATTGTTGTAAAAGGAATCCGAGTACTATAAATAACGCGTTCCCAATGCATTAACCCGACAAGCCTTGTAGCTCCTTGGGCAGGTTTGCTGACCCGTTGCACATTCCGCCCCAAATTGCCGATACAGCTATGAAAATTATTTTGATGTATCTTCTCCTCGGCGGTTACGCCACTATGTTGTGGCTCTGGCGGCAGCATAAAAATGTAATTCCCGTTTCAACGCCAGCGCAATGAATTGCCGTGGCGGCATGAGGAAGGCTTTGCCAGTTCTAATTGTGGGTTTATGTTTGTTTGGGCGGGCATTTTGTAGCCGTTACACTTTGTTACATGATTTTTTGGCGGCGCTGCTGTCGGCTGATAGGATGCTGATTGTTTGCCTCTCCATTTGGTACGGCTCCTTTATTTTCCTGACGTTCTGCTGGAAAGATTTCCCGCTGATTGGCTTGGTGCTCATCGCGATAGTCACCTTCTTCATCAGCTATTCGGCATCTCAACCGGCGATAGATTGCTTCATGTTTTTGGCGGGCATGACGCTTGGCAAGGGGGCGACCTTCGCCCTGAAGGCAGATGGAAGGTGGAAGATAGCAGGTGGGGAAAGCAATTCAGAAATTGCCACTCGTTATTCGTCACTCCTCACTTTCCTAATTGTTGTGGTAGTACTGTTAGCTTTTTCATCGTGCTGGCATTTGGAGGTGGCTCGTAATTTTTACCCCGGAACGCGCTGGACTGGGCTTTGGGATAATCCTAATATTTATGGAATGTTGATGGGAGCAGGAGGAATACTCGCAACCGGATTGTTCGCGGCCAATTTAAAATTCGAGATTCTAATTTTTAAATTGGGATGGGTTTTCGGCATAGTAATGGGCATGATGCTGATCGGCTTGGTGATGAGTTACAGCCGGGGTGCTTTGCTGGCAACTGCGGTTGGTCTGCTGTATCTGGCGTGGTGTTACGGAAAATCGACATGGCTGTTCATCACGCCGGGGGTGCTGGGAATGGTGGCGGTCATTGCCTTGTTCTGGCATTCCACGGCGGATTCGGCTCCATGGTATCTCAAACGTCTGGATTTGGGCCGGCCTTCGGCGCAACACCGTGTCTCTGCCTGGCGGGCGGGCTTTCAAATGATGTGGGACCATCCCTTTGGCGTAGGCTGGAACAAGGCGGTGGAGGTTTACCAAAGAGATTATTCCCCGCCGGAGAACGGCGCGGCGGCCATTACCACCAATGATTATTTGATGCTGGGAACACAGTTAGGCTGGCCGGGCTTGATTTGTTTTGTGACGTATGTCGGATTGTGTTTTAAGAAAGGGCAAGGTCGTGGCGCTACGGAATCAGGAACGCCGGGCGGGACGTCCGGCAAACCCGCAGGCGGGACGCCAGCGCTACGCTGCGCGTGTCGCGCGGGCGCGCTGTCCATGTTGGTGGCCTTCTGGTTTGATGGCGGCCTCTTCACGCTGGCCACCGGCTCGGTGTTCTGGATTCTATTGGAATTGGGCAGCGTGCAAAACCGCGTACGAACGGTAAATTAACGCAACGGGGATGTTTTTCGGGGATATTCGCTCACCGGTGCGACGCCGGCGCCACGGAATCGGGAACGGCGGGCGAGACGACCGGCGAACCCGCAGGCGAGACGCCTGCGCTACGTTGCGCGGGTCGCGCGGGCACATGCCACTCAGGTCTTTTCCTCGATCAATTCCCGCCGCGCGCCGTTGAGAAGCTGCTCGATGAAGTTCGTTGAGTAAACGCCGCGCCGGAAGTTCGGGTCCTGCATGATGGCCTGCTGGAAAGACATCGTGGTTTTGACGCCGGTGATCAGATACTCGCTCAAGGCCCGGTTCATGCGGTCAATCGCATGCCGCCGGTCTTTGCCGGTAACGATCAGCTTGGCGATCATCGAATCGTAGGTCGGCGGAATGGTGTAGCCGGCGTAAGCATGGGTTTCCATGCGCACGCCCTGCCCGCCGGGCTGATAATACATCTCGATCCGTCCGGGGCTGGGCCGGAAATCGTCAAACGGATCCTCGGCGTTGATGCGGCACTCGATGGCATGGCCCTTGAAAGTAATATCGCCCTGCGAATGTTGCAGCGGCTCGCCCATGGCCAGCAGGATCTGGTAGCGCACCAAATCAATGCCCGTGACCTCTTCCGTCACTGGATGCTCCACCTGGATGCGCTTATTGACCTCGAGGAAGTAATAGTTACCGTTATCGTCAACAATGAACTCGACGGTGCCGGCGTTATTATAATGAGCGGCTTCAGCAATGCGCACCGCGGCTTTGCCGATCTTGTCGCGCAGCTTGCGGAACCGGTTTTCCAAGAAGGGCGAGGGCGATTCCTCGATCAATTTCTGGTTGCGGCGCTGCACGGAGCAGTCGCGTTCGCCCAAATGAATGATTTTCCCCTTGTGATCGCCCAGAATCTGGATTTCGATGTGGTGCGGATTCTCGATGTATTTTTCGATGTAAACGCCGGAATTGCCGAACGCTTTCTCGGCCTCGGCGCGCGCCGTGTAATACCCTTTGACCAGCGAAATATCGTTGTGGGCGATGCGCATGCCGCGGCCGCCGCCGCCGGCGATGGCTTTGATGATGACCGGGTAGCCGATTTTCTTGGCCACGATCAGGGCGTCTTTTTCGTTTTCGACGGTGCCTTCCGAGCCGGGCGGGGTATCGACACCGGCCTTTTTGGCCAAGGCGCGGCTGACGGCCTTGTCGGACAGCGAATTCATGGCCTGCGGGCTGGGGCCGATAAAGCGGATGTTGCAGCTTTCGCAGACTTCCGCGAAATGCGCGTTTTCGGAAAGAAAACCGTAGCCGGGATGAATGGCGTCCACGTCGGCGATTTCCGCCGCGCTGACGATGCGGTCAATGCGCAGGTAACTTTCCGAGGCCGGAGCCTTGCCGATGCAAATCGCCTCGTCCGCCAGCTGGACGTGCATGGAATTGGCGTCCACCTCCGAATAAACGGCCACGGTGCGGA
>CAZASC010000155.1:0-7584 GCA_964487695.1 uncultured Victivallales bacterium | reverse complement strand
CTAGCCTCAACCGCTTCCATGAGCTCGCTTGGCCGGCAACACGTTGACCCTCTTACGCTTCGTATTTGTGTGGGAGGGCGGGGCATGCTGCCCGCCGCTATCGAGCCAGGCGTTTTCTGCACAAGATTGCCCGACACTCACGGAATTGCCCGTTCGTTTTGTGGTGTCGCTTCACTGCTTCCCCTCATATAATCTCGCCAAATATCTTCTTGCGACTTCTCGAACTGTTTGATTTATTGCCGCGCATTAAACGGGGAGTTTAATGCGCGCCAATATCACAACACTAAATCAGGATTCTAAGTTCTCGAACTCTTCTGCAAGTACGGGAAGAACATCCCGCATATATGCGCACACGTTTCTTCTTTCCTCTGCTCCTTCCATCAACACCGCACGGCGTTTTGCGACTTCTGCTCCTTCGCCGCGCAACGCATCTTTGCTGGCAAGCAACACATATGAATCTCCTGCGAACGCCACTCCCCGGACTATGCATACCGCTCCGCCGTCAATGAATACATCTTGCCTGGCTATCAACATTTCTTCCTTAGCTATCGGCACATCTCGATGGGCTATCACCGCATCTACGACAGCTATCACCACCGCGAGAGCGGCTATCAGTACATCTTCGTCAGCTATCAACGCCGCTGAGACAGCTACCAATACTTTTGCGCCAGCTATCAGCACCGAAATCGCTTGGAAAGAAGCCGATGATAGCCAAACACCTTCGGATGAATACCTGCGTAGAGGGCAAGTGAATCAATATCGGAGAACAAAGCGTCAAAGAAATACTCACCCAGACCTTGTCCCTGTTTCTCGTAGAAGAGCCGGCCAGCCCGCAGATCCTCCACGGCGGAGAACAGTATTTTGATCCTCATTCAAACTGTTTCCTGAGAATCTTTTTTGCTGTTGTCCACTCAGCAATTTGCTCCGTCCCCTCGGCAACTCTGGCCGCAGTCTCTTTGAGGACATTATTATGCCATGTGGGAGATTCTACATCAGCATCATCTCTGGACAGATCCACCCATAAGGCTTCCATCGTCTGAAGCTTTTCCTTACGGGACATATGCTCAATCTGAATGGAAATAGTCATGCCGGATACAATAACACTTCCCACCATTATTTCAATCTCGCTTTTGCCCGCAATCGCCTTTCTGTGCGATGGCTCGCGCCGCAGTGGCTTTCGCCATAATTGCCGGATGTGGCGGGAATTTCCTGTCCAGCATCTTCTTGAACGCATCCTTTTCCGCCTGCGTCCTCTCATCACACGGGAGAAGTGGCCGGTATTTTGATCACATCGTCGTTGCATCGTGGTCATGTTTTGTTGTACTTATCGAGTCGTAGTTCTTCCAAAACGAGGAGATGCACGATGATGGCAAGCTCGAAACGCACACACCGCTTATACCACGCAAAGTCTGTCAGGTTATTGAGTTTGGCCTTTCTGTTCATGTCGGCTGTCGGGCCGGCGCTTGGCGATGACTGGCCGCAGTTAAGGGGCATCAACCGGGACGGCATTTCGGCTGAGACCGGTTGGTTGAAACAGTGGCCGCCAACAGTGACGTGGCAGACGAACATTGGCATAGGCGACGCTTCCATGGCCGTGAGCGATGGCCGTTTATACACAGTGGGCTGGGCGTCGAATATGGATATTGTTTATTGTCTGGACGCTTATACCGGAACCAACATCTGGACATACTCGTACGCTGCGCCAAGTCCTTACGGTACTCTTCTGAACCCGACGCCCACGGTTGACGGGAATAGAGTTTATACATACAACGTCGCCGGCAGTCTGTACTGTTTTGACAAGGCAACCGGCGCGGTCATTTGGAATAAGGTTGCGGATTATGGGCAGAATCCCACTGTCGGCTACCTGGGTTCGCCGCTCATAGACGGAAGCAATCTCGTTCTGAGCTCCGGTGCATTGACCGTGCTCGACAAGAACTCGGGCAACCTCATATGGACGATTCCAGGCCTTGCGGGTGGAAGTACGCCAAAGGTATTCACCTATAATTCACGGCGCATGTATTTCACCTACGCGCTCAACTACGGGGGCAATCCCATGGGCATTGCTGCCGATGCGACCAATGGGACCGTGGTGTGGACTTGGGACGTTTTCAAGAACACATACACTCAGGAGCCCCAGTTCTACGGCGCCGATAAGTTCTACGTTCAGTACACGCTCTATCAAATGAGTAACACGGGGCTGAGCACGATCTGGTCAACCACAAACGATTTATCGGAGAGCTACAGCTGTCCTGTCATATACGGAGATTATCTTTTTTACATATGGCGGTATGGAAGGCTGTGCCATTGTGTGCCTCTTTCCTCAGGGGTTAATCAGTGGCCGGAAGGCGTATCGCCGCCGTACGAGTGGGAGGGTGCTGTGATCGCCTCTGATGACAAGATAATCTGGTTTTATCATCACGGTACTGTGGCAGGGGCCTTATTGGATATCACCAAGGCTGATGATACGTCCACGTGGGATACGGAAGGGCGAAGCACGTTTATTGTACCGAACATGACCAACACAGATACCAGTTATGCAAGTCCGGCGCTGGCGAATGGGTTCCTGTATTGCCGCACGTATGATGGCGTGCTGTCGTGCATGAATTTCGGGGCCGGTTCACACGGTGGACCTGGAGTAGTGCAGTTCGACAGTGCGGCGCTCAACATCGGGATGCTGCAAGGTTCCGTTACCGTCACGGTCACGCGGACAAACGGCATTTCCGGTGCGATTACTGTCAACTATGCAACGTCCGATGGCACAGCCGTAGCCGGTACGGATTACACTGCGACAACAGGAACGCTCCAGTTTGCCAACGATGAGGGGACAAAGTCGTTCACAGTGCCCATACTCAACAACATTAACGTCGGGCCAAACAAAACTGTCAACCTCGCACTGTCCAATCCGACGGGCGGGGTGACGCTGGGCGCTCCGACCAACTCGGTGCTTACCATAATCAACGACAATGGCGCGTACAGAATGAAAATAGGGCCATTCAGTTATAACAGACTTGAGCCGCTGACTAATTTTCCAGCGCTAGTAGTCTTGAGGACGAACCTGAATGGTTTCTCCTACAGTCAGTTTGCATCAGCAAGCGGTTATGATCTGCGCTTCTCGTCCTCGGACAACTCGCAGGAATTGAACTACGAAATCGAGCAATGGAATACCAACGGTAGTTCATACGTATGGGTTCAAGTGCCGCAGTTGCAGAGTGGTACTTTTATCTGGGCGAGCTGGGACAACTCGGCTTATGGCATAACCAGCGCTCCGGCAACTTACACTACCAATGGCGCTACGTGGCCGACGGCTTCCTATGCCGGTGTGTGGCACATGAACCAGCCCAACGCCCAGGATTCGACGGCCAATAGAAACAATGGAAGCAGTGTGGCCGGAAACATCACCAATGCGGTCGGTCTGGTTGACGGCGCTGCTGGAGTTGCCAACGGCTACGTTCATGTCAACGACTCACCGACTCTTGATTCCATTTCAGGAGGGATGACTGTCTCCAGCTGGATTCGTTTCAGCCAATTGCCAAACAGCGAGCAGGACATAATTCGGAAAGACCTCCAGTTCTCAATGGGTGTCTCCGATACCGACTTCACAAAAATGCGGTCTACGCTTGCCACGTCAACTCCGACCGGCTGGACAGCCTCTAATGACGACAGTTTCAATCCGCCTCTGAGTGTTGGACCGTGGTATTTTATTGCCTTCACCTACAACGGCTCGGCAGGGCAGTTGTGGAATGTCGAGAACGGCGTTCCAATCGGGGCGAGCCCGCACACCATCGGCGCGAACATCACTCCGAACGCCAGCTTTCTTGGACTGGCAGGCATAGATTCTCACTCGTTGCTCGGCGCAATTCTTGATGAAGTCAGAGTCGAGGCTGTATCCCGTTCCACTAACTGGATGTGGGCGAGCTACCTTACAGTGGCATCGAACTCGAGTTTCAGCGCATATGGAAGTGCAATTCAGGGAGGTGGTGGCGGGACGAATTACACGATAAACGCGGTGGCGGGAGCGAACGGATCCATTGCTCCATTGGGTTATACGCTGGTCGCATTGGGTGGCAGCCAGACGTTTACCATCACGCCCAATACGTATTGCAATGTCACGAATGTTTTTGTGGATGGGGGTTCCATCGGAGTGACAAATTCCTATACGTTCAACAACGTGCTGACCAATCACACGATAAGCGCTTACTTCAGTCAGAGCAGCGTAACCAACTACACGATTACAGCCGGAGCTGGTCCGAATGGGTCGATTGCGCCTTCCGGCACTGTGATTCTTCGGGCGGGGAGCAATCAGACATTCGCGATTACCGGAAATAGCGGTTACGCCGTAACCAATATACTGGTAGATGGAAGCTCGGTGGGCGCGACGAATTCCTACACGTTCAGCAACGTGCAGACTAATCACGCGATAAATGCCTACTTTGGTTCCACAACTACCAACTGCACGATCAACGCAAGCGCAGGTGCAAATGGGTCTATCACACCTTCCGGTGTTCTGCCCATTCAATCCGGGAGTAGTCAGACGTTTACGATTGCGGTGAATACGGGTTATAACATTACGAATGTTCTGGTGGATGGAAGTTCAGTGGGCGCTACAAACTCATACACTTTCACCAATGTGCAGACCAACCACACGATAAGCGCATGGTTCGGCGGTTCAGGACCGACGGATTTCAGCGCCTGGGCTAACAGCATGACGATAACGTTCTCGGGTTACAACAAGCCCGAGACCCTGACGAATTTCCCGGTGCTTGTTGTGTTGAACAGTGGCATTCCCGGTTTCTCGTACAGCCAGTTTGCGTCGACCAACGGTTACGACTTGCGCTTTTCTGCGGATGGTTCGACGCCACTAAACTATGAGATCGAGCAGTGGAATCCGGGCGGGAATTCCTACGTTTGGGTGCAGGTGCCGCAGTTGTCAGGCTCGACTTCCATCTCGGCTTACTGGAACAATCCCGGCGCGGCCGCGGGACCGGCGGCGTACACCATCAATGGCGCGGTGTGGCCCACGAACGCCTTTGCGGGAGTGTGGCACATGGGGCAGGGCGGTGCCATGGACTCCACCGCAAACGCGAACAATGGGGCGGCAGCAGGTTCCATAAGCAATGCTCCAGGTGTTGCGGGCACTGCCCAGAAGGTTTCCGGCGGTGGTCATGTAACAATCCCGAATTCCAGCAGTCTTGGCTTCACTGCACCGGCTGCGACTTACTCAGGGTGGGTCTGTTTCAATACGCTGCCGAGCGGCGAACAGATCATAATGCGAAAAGAACAGTGCAGAGAGCTGGGCTTTAGCGATGCAAGCCATATGAGAAGCATGCTGAACACCGGCGGAACGACCGGATGGACCGCCGGCAACGACGATGCGATCAGTGCGGTCACCGGTCGTTGGTACTATGTCGCCTTCACCTACAATGGCAGCGTGTTGAGGAACTTCTTTAATGGCTTGCCGCTCAACGCCGGGCACACAGTGACAGGGAACATAACTGGCGACCCCTACAGCACCGGCATCGGTGCCTACAACGGGAATGGCGATGTCGGTCCGGTAAGCCTGGGTCTTGACGCTATAGTTGACGAAGTCAGGGCCGAGCGGGTTGTTCGCTCTACCAACTGGATATGGGCGACATATCTGACGATGGCTTCTAATGCGAGTTTCAACGTTTATGGCACCGTGCAGGGCGGCGGCAGCACCAATGCTCCAGCAGCCGGGATTCCGGCGGCGGCATGGATACAGCACTATTTCCCGGGTACTCCCACTAACAACTATGCAAGTCTCGCCGGAAGCTGCGTCAATAGCAACGGCATGACGGTTTGGCAGGACTACCTCGCAGGGATAAATCCCACCAACGGCCAAAGCTTTTTCTCGGTGATCATCACCAATCTGGCCGGGCAGGTTATCGTCGTGGTTCCATCCGTCCAGACAAACTCGGACTACAGCGGTGTGAATCGTTACTACGAGATTGATGAGTGCACGAATCTGTTGCAGGGCGGAACATGGCAACCGGCTCCCGGCTATACAGGGCTGCCCGCAAGCGGCAGTGCCATTGCCTGCACAAATTCGGCGTCTGGCATCGCCACATTCTACCGCGCCAAGGCAAGGCTGCAGTAGCGAAGCTGCCCAAGGAATAAATCGCGCTGGACAACTGGCCCTATCGGCCGGCAGCCTTCGTTATGTGCGGCCCGTAAGCTCGCCATCGAAATTGCGCGTTCAAAACAGGCGACAATGCTTACCGAAGGAGACTTCAATAGTAGCTCTGCGCATGTTGCCGTGAACGCTTCTCCGAATTGCGCGTTCTGCCTGAGGGGCGGGTAATGTTTATCTGGTCGCGCCATGGTTCAGCCGGCAGTGGATGTCTTGCGCGAGCGGTACGATATGTTGTACACTCTTTAGCGAGCTTATGAGGAGGATATGAATGAAACCACGACGCTTGTGCCGCATGTTGGGTGTCATCGGATTTGTTCTCTCACTATTCGGCTCGGCCGACGCGGCAAACTTCACTAGCTGGCCGTATATGATGAAAATGACGTTTGTCGGCTACAACAGGCCTGAAACGCTTACAAACTTTCCTGTGCTGGTTGTCTTCAACTCCAATCTGGCCAACTTCACTTACGGCCAATTCGCCTCGCCAAAAGGCTGGGATCTGCGCTTCTCCGACTCAACCCAGACGAATGAACTGAAATACGAGATCGAGAGCTGGAATACCAACGGCAACTCCTGTGCATGGGTGCAGGTTCCTCAATTCTCCAGTAACTGCAATATCTGCGCTTTCTGGGGAAATCCGGGCGCGACCTCTGCGCCCGCTGTCTACTCGACGAACGGGGCAGCATGGTCAAGCGAGTTTAGCCTGGTGCAGCACATGAACCAGGCAAGTGGCAGCAATGTAATAGACTCCACGGCCAACCGCTATGTGGGCTCAGTCTGGAGCACTTACACGTGGACAAACGGCGGCGTTGTTGACGGTTGTTTGCAAATGCCGGCCACTGGCAGCGACGGCATAAGCATGAACAACACCATCAACGTTGGCACCAGCAATTGGACGATGAGCGCATGGTTCAAGGGGCTTCTTCCAAATACAGGCGATCGCATGCTGTTTTACGCCCTGCAAGCTGCGAGCAGTTATGATAATCATGAAATAGAGTTGCTGTCCGGGTCGGACGTTGTGCAAACTTACGCACCCCACTATCAGAACTATCCGACCTCCCCAAATGTAATACTCACCGCCGCTGTCAGTTCCAACCAGTGGCAGCAGATTACGGCAGTTGGCATGGGTGGCTTCGGCACCGCCGGCACAACACTTATATATCTGAACGGGACATACGGCGGAACCTGTGGCGACCATGAAGGTCCCTACATAAATTCGATCGGTTGTCAGGTGCCTGATGCAACCCATTGCAATGCGCAATTCGCGCAGTATCTCGACGAAGTGCGAATTGAAATCGCGGGACGCTCGTCGAACTGGATATGGGCATCGTACATGACTATGGCATCGAATGCCACCTTCGCCGTCTATGGAAGTGGGACAGGCTTGATACAGTTCAGCAGCGCTTCGTACAGTGTGGCGGAGAATGGAGGTCCGG
>CAZASC010000154.1:0-7677 GCA_964487695.1 uncultured Victivallales bacterium | reverse complement strand
GAACCTCTCGGAGCCATTGACACGTATCGCTCCCGGCCTCAGATGAGGATCAGCATCGCACGATCTTCTCGCTTGTCATGCCCTTAGTGGCGTTGCGCGTATCGACAACTAATTGCGCCCTGGAGACGATGCCGAGATAGTCGTACTGAGAGTGATCCGTGGCAATGACGACGCAATCGAATTCCGGAATTCGGTCCAAAGATGCGCTGGTCATATTCAATGCATATTTGCGTCCCTGGCCTGCTGACGGGATCAAGGGGTCGTTGTATTCGACCTGCGCTCCACGCTTTTGCAGCAACTCAATAATCGTGAGCGACGGCGATTCGCGGAGGTCATCGATATCGCGCTTATAGGCGAGGCCAAGCACGAGGATCCGCGAGCCGCAAAGCGATTTGCGGCGCTGGCTCAATGCTTCAATAATGTTCTCAACAACGAAATAGGGCATTGCAACGTTGACTTCTCCGGCGAGTTCAATAAACCGTGTATGAAAGTCAAATTGCTTTGCCTTCCAGGAGAGATAGAACGGATCGATGGGTATGCAGTGTCCGCCCAGGCCCGGGCCAGGATAAAACGCCTGGAAACCAAAGGGTTTGGTTTTGGCTGCTTCAATTACTTCGAAAATGTCAATCCCCATACGCATACAAAGCTGCTTAAGTTCATTAACGAGGGCGATATTTACGCAGCGGTAGATATTCTCAAGCAGCTTGGTCATCTCAGCCGCGGCAGGAGAAGAGACCGGAACGATGCGGTTAAAGATCGATGCGTACACAGCCGATGCGAATTCAACGGCGGCCGGACCGCATCCGCCAACAACTTTGGGGATATCGCGCCGCTCAATAGAATCGTTCCCGGGGTCTTCCCGTTCTGGAGAAAACGCCACATAGAAACCGCGGTCAGCAGCGTCTCTTGCGACGCGAAGATCCGCGCGATTCCCCTTCTCAAGAATGGGAACAACGACTTCTTCCGTGGTCCCAGGATAAGTTGTACTTTCTAAAATGATGAGCTGTCCTTCGTGAACGTGCGGTGCGATGCTCTCGACCGTGGAACGGACGTAACTGAGGTCCGGCTCATGATACTCGTCAAGCGGCGTCGGGACGCATAGGATGACAATGTCCATTTCAGCAATCTCGCCATAGTCTGCGGTCGCCTTGAACCCGCTTTGCCGGGCCACCTCAATCATGGGGTCTGGTATACGCACAATATACGTGCCACCAGTGTTAAGGATATTCACTTTCCGCTCATCAATGTCGAAGCCTGTTACCTTGAACTTTTCTTCGCTAAACAAAAGCGCGAGAGGCAGGCCAACATAGCCCATCCCGACAATGCCGATGCGCGCTTCACGGGTCTCGAGTCGATGCTTAAGTTCGTCTGTTCGCATTGATGCATTCACCGTCACGGTTCTCTCCTTATTTCTTGTTGAAGCCGATGCTCTTTCACTTATTCATCGTGGCGAAATGGACCTAACTCGCAACATATCTGCACTAATTATCCGGATGCTGGTGTGACCCGCTTCCGGTACAGTAACGTTCAGCAATTGTGCGACATGGCTCGCAGCCCAGGGTTTTCGATTTCGATCGCCTCCACAGCCCTGCTTCGCCGAACCGTAGCCACGGTCAAAGGCTGAGAGAGTGATGTGCGGCTCGTCTACTTCTCCTCCTGGACACCAGAATACCTAATTCTGAACCATCGGAGCCATTCAACCCCTATGAGATGGTCACGCTGGGGATTGGCACTACGAACTTCCCGCCCCAGTCGCGGATGAACTCGAGCTGCTCCATAATCTCATCTTTCAGGTTCCAGGGCAGGATGACAACGTAGTCAGGCTTCGTCTCACGAATATGGTCGGGCGGAAAGATCGGGATACGGCTCCCGGGAAGGTACTTTCCCTGCTTGTACGGGCTACGGTCCACGGTGTACTCGATCATGTCCTTGCCGATCCCGCAGTAATGGAGCAGCGTTGCGCTCTTGCCAGGCGCGCCGTAGCCCGCTATCTTTTTGCCCTGCTTGCCGGCCCTAAGAAGAAAGTCGACAAGCTCCACTTTTACCTTCCTGACCTGCTGCGCAAAACCCTCATATCCCTCGCTGGTGTCAAGCCTGGCGGTAATTTCGTCGCCGATGACCTTCTGCACATTGGGCGTCACAGAATGCGAGCCAATGTTAGCGCGTGTTGCGAATATGCGCAGCGAGCCGCCGTGGGACTTCAATTCCTCAACGTCGAATACACGCAGCCCGTGTGCCTCAAGAATTTTGATTGTGCTGATGAGGGAGAAGTAAGAAAAGTGCTCGTGATAGATAGTGTCAAACTCATTGCGCTCGATCATGCGCAACAAATGCGGAAACTCAAGCGTCAACACGCCATTCGGCTTCAATAGAATTTGCAGGCCTTCTACAAAGTCATTAAGATCGGGGACTTGGGCGAGGACATTGTTGCCAATAACGAGGTCTGCAGTGCGGCCTTGGCCTGCAAGCTCCCGGGCCAACTCAGATCCGAAGAAGCTGACCATGGTCGGAACGCCCTTTTCCACGGCCGCCTTGGCTACGTTCGCAGCAGGCTCGATACCGAGAACAGGCACGCTTTGACGAACGAAATATTGCAGCAGATAGCCATCGTTGCTGGCAACTTCGGTTACGAAGCTGCGGCTGTCGAGCCCAAACCGCGCCTTCATCTCATTGCAGTACTTCTCGCAGTGCTTCAGCCACGAATCGGAAAACGAAGCAAAGTAGGCATAGTCGCTAAAGATGGCCTCTGGACTCTCAAACTCTTCCAGTTGCACCAGCAGGCACGCTTCACATAGGTAGACATGCAGCGGGTAGTACATTTCTCCGCGGGCTAACTCTTCAGGCGAAAGATAGCTTTCGCAAAGTGGAGACATTCCCAAGTCGACGAACGTCCGCCTGAGTTGCGCTCCACAAAACCGACAGATCTTGACTGCCGTTGCCGTGACAAGTTCATCCATTTTCTGAGGCACCGCAGTGGTCATCATCTTACTTTCTCCCATTTATGCCTTAACAGTCGCAGTAGCAAATTGGCTTACCCAATGCAGTGAGCTGTCTAACCGGCCTGATTGTTGCAGGCGCTTGATTTCGGCGATGCGCACATAACGACGAGCTTCGAGATCGGCAGCAGTCAGTCCGGCGGCGCGATACGCATCGTATAGCTCCTGCGCACCTTTGCGCGCGGTCCACTGCGGCTGAAATGCCGGGACAAGGCGATTGATCTTGTCGAAATTGACACGGTAGCAACGAGGGTCGGGGCCGCCGCCGGGAGCGTATTCTATGCGGCAACCTGGAACGATGCCAACTACGATATCTGCGAGTTCGCGAACGCGGAAGTTTTCGTCGTTGCGGCCCACGTTAAACGTTTGATTGTGGACAGTCTCGCGCGGTCCATCGAGCACGGCGATTACTGCACCAACAATGTCTCGAATGTGGACGATGGGACGCCATGGAGTACCGTTGCTCATAATATAAATTCGGCCAGTGGCATAAGCGGCAGCAACAAAATCATTGAGCACAATGTCGAGACGGAGTCTTGGAGACGCGCCATACGCAGTGGCGTTGCGCATATAAGTGGGGGTGAAGGTATCGTTTGCCAACTTAGCGATATCGCGTTCGACGAGGACTTTCGATTCGCCGTATGGCGTAACTGGACTGAGGCTCGATGTCTCGTCTAGAAAATCGTCGCCAGCTGCGCCGTATGTACTGCAAGAGGAAGCAAAAACAAAGCGCTCCACTCCCGCCTGCCTGGCCAGCTCTGCCAGACGCACCGATGAAAGATGATTGATATCGAACGTAAGCTGCGGATTTAAATTGCCAATCGGGTCGTTGGAGAGCGCGGCAAAATGCACGACCGCGTCAAAGCCTGCAAGATCGGACCGGGTGAGGTCGCGCAGGTCCTTGCGGATTTCGGGAATCAAGGCGGGTGCACTGCCGAAATCGCAATTGCCGTAGAGGTCCGTATCGAGTCCGACAACTTCATGGCCGGCATGCTGAAGCATCGGGCCTGCCACGGCGCCGATGTATCCCTTGTGTCCGGTTAGCAGTATTTTCACAGGTCTCCCTTTTTCACAACTCTCGCGATAGGAAAACGCAGAATCAGGCGCTAATCTTTTTCAATAAGAAGCCCGCCAGCGCGAAGAAGATTTGCCGCGTCAAGAACCGTGCTAAACGGCAAACCGCAACGTTCTGCGATATCCAGCAGTGAGTGCTCGCCGTCAGAGAGGTTCAAGACCCAGAGACGGGCATGTATCTCAGTATCAATTGATTTTCCCCCGGTGCTGCGATAGAGGTCTCTTTTACCTAACTGGGGCTCGCAAAAAGGATTTTGATTGACGTAGCGGCGATTGTTTTCGAGCACGTTGCAGACTGACAAACATACCTGAAGAGTTCGCGCCAGTTGCCCCGGATGGATGAAGTCAAGATTGTCAGCGGACGTGTGGTACTCAGGAAACGTGCCCCACGTGCTTCGCATGAGGCAGCCAACGGGAAGATTGAAGCCTGGCGAGCAATACTGCCGCTCATCGTAACCATATGGTGAGAACTCGAGAAACTCTGCCGATTCGCCGCTGTGCCTGAGAACATGCTCGAGCGCCCGGTCGATTTCCGCATCTCCTCTACGGCTCTTCTTATAGTGAAACCCACCGGCGTCACCCACACAGGTGAGCACAAGGCCGTGGCGGATTCGCTCTGTCAACGCTTTGTTGCGTGCCAGCCACGTGATGGCCCCGATCGTTCCGGGAATAAACAGAAACCGATAAGAATAGCGCAGCTTGATCCCCAGCAGCGACTCTGCCAAGGCAGTGGCGACCGTAACCCCGGAAAGATTGTCGTTAGCCAAAGAGGGATGGCAGACATGGCAGGAAATGAGCACCTCTTCGGTCGATTGGCCAGGCAGAAAACACTCTCCGTATGTCAAGCTTCCTGGTTCGAGAGAAGAGTCGATGCATACTTCATAGTCGGTCTCCTCGAGGGCCATCATCTGCTTGTGCGAGAGGCAAAATCCCCAGTCTTCGCGGTAATATGACGTGCGATATGGAATCCAATCGGGATGGTCAGGCAACGAGTGCAAATGCGGCCGCAGATCGCGCAGCGGAAGCACAGTATGCACAGGCAAGCTATAGCTCATGACGTGCAAGTTATTCCGCTGAAAATCGACTACGCGATCGCCCTGCAAAGTCTTGATATATGCGTCCCGGATATTCCATTCCCTTGGGACTGTCCAGTCGAACACCTCAGCGCCGGTTGGCACTTCGGAGATTGCAAGCGGGATCCGCTCGCCGATCTTCGACAACGTCTGGCGGACGCCGTCACCTGTAATGCTACGGCAAATTGGAAAAAGCTCCCTGGCGAAGCTGTGCAACTGCGTTCCGACGCTCGACAGACACTCCTGATCCAATTGTTCCAATACGCTATTCACTTTCGCGGGTAGTCCGGGTAGTTTTGGTCACGCCCGGAGATCACTTCGACTTTTCCAGGCCAAGAGATCTGAAATGCCGGATCATTCCAGCGAACACCGCGTGCCGATTCTGCAACATATATTTCCGACATCTGGTAGAAAACTTCCGTTTCATCTTCGAGGGTCAAAAAGCCGTGTGCACAATCCTCGGGAACATATATCATACGCCGGTTTGTCGAAGTTAGAGTTACGGCGATCCAGTCTTTGTAAGTGGGCGACTGGGGACGTAGGTCGAGCACAACATCGCAGATTGCTCCGCGGGTGCATCGCACAAGTTTGGCCTCGGCGTGCGGCGCGGCCTGAAAATGCATTCCGCGAAGAGTGCCCTTCCGCGTGTTAAACGAAATATTGCATTGCGCCAAACCTGGATTGAGTCCGTAGGCCGCGAACTCCTTCGCGCACCAGGCACGGGCGAAGAATCCGCGATCGTCAAGATGGGGATCCAGGTGAATCTCAAAAACACCCGGAAGCTTGGTTTGATGAAAATACATTTGGCGGAAATGCTGCGAGCTGAAAGATGCGGCCTCTGCATGGCAAGGGTACTATGGCAACGCGGGTTTTGCGTTCCCCCGCAAAATGAGCTGGTAGACTTCGACCAGCTTTCCGGCCTCGTACCATATACGGCATTTGCGGTAAAACCTTTGCTGAGAATTGAGATCCAGGATCCACTTTGGCGTAGCCAGAATGATTCTGGCGAAAATCTTAAAAACTTCAGTCGTGCTCGGGATCATTTGGGTTTCGCGGATGAACCCCCGGCCGAAATCAAACCACCACGAAAGAAGAAACTCCTTGCGTACGCGGTTTTCGTTGATTTCATGGTACACAACTGCCGATGGCACATAACACAGGCGCTCTCGGGCGGCCATAAGCCGGCGGCCGAACTCGGTATCTTCGCTTCTAAGTTCGTTGCCAGGACGGGGGCCCAGGTCCTCGCGAAAGCTGCCGTATTTCTCGAACATTTTTCTGCGATATGCCATGTTAGTTCCGACCGGCGGCTTACTGAGAAGCCCCGGAGAATCGCCCTGATCAAAGTAGGCACAAAGGGCGCCGAGCTGGCTAAGTGGGCCTTGAAGCGCCAGCCAGGGCGGAGGCGAATAGCCAGGTTCCGGGAGGATACGTCCTCCGCAGCCGGCCCAATCGCCCTCGATCAATGGTTCTGTGAGTTGCTGCAGCCAGTCAGGCTGCACCGTGACATCGTCATCGACGAAGGCCAGTATGTCTCCATTCGCCTGGCAGATTCCTGAGTTCAGCGCATATGATTTTCCCTGGCGCGGCTCGGAAAGATAGCGAAAGTGTTCTGGGTAGAGTTGGCAGAAGCGATTCGCGACTTCTCGAGTTTGATCGGTCGAGTTATTGTCGACGACCAGAATCTCCCATTCGATGGTCGCGGGCATAACGGACTTAGCCACGCTGATCAACGCATTCGAAAGGCTTCGGCAGCGGTTATAAGTGCACAGGATTACACTAACTCTCATGATTCGATAGTCCGTTCCGGAGTGGACTCATCCTGCGAGTTACAGCCTTCACATCTGAGTGCCGGCTCATTTTCACGGTTTCCGATCTGTCTCATAGAAAGTCGTAAGATCAACTGAAAGAAGTCAAGTAGGAGAATCGAAGTCGATCAAGCAATGCTCTTACAGGGCGCCCGAGAATCCTGGGACGCGCACGCACCGCCTTAGCAACTGAGTGTAACCCTGAAATTGGCTTGCTTTGCTTCCAATACGCCTTGGCCGAGAGGATGTGCATGTCCGCTATCAGGCGCGGGTTAATCTTGCTTCCTTCACATGCCTGAATCATTTCAGCAGTAGCTTCAGGGACAGCAGCGTAGCCACCTGCCTCGAACATGTGTTTGATGTATCCGCAGTATCCGCTTGCAAGCTCCTTTTTCTGCACATACTCGCTTACGCCCATTTCAGCGAGCAGCGCGGGAGTGATCTCCTTCGCGCCATTCAAAGGATCGGGCTTTCCTTCTCTCCGCAATGCGGCGGCTCCCTGAGCCGCCAGGGCACAGAGAATTTGATCCTTTCGGCAGCGAAATGAGAGCTGCGATGGATGGATCCTGTAATTCAAAACTTTTTGCTTCAGGTTCGCGCATTCGTAATGTTCGGAAATCCTCAACCAGAGGTCGTAGTCGTCGGATTGGACGAATACCCTTCGATATCCTCCGACACGATCAAAGGCCTCTTTGAGCATCAGGACTGTCGGATGCCAAAAAGGGTTTC
>CAZASC010000153.1:0-7681 GCA_964487695.1 uncultured Victivallales bacterium | reverse complement strand
AAAGCGCGGCAGGCGGCGGAAGAGGAATGGGCGCGCGTGGCGGCGCAGGGCGCGACGCTGGTGACTTATGGTTGCGCGGAGTATCCCGAACGGCTGAAGGAAATCTACGATCCACCACCGGTTTTGTGGGTGCGCGGCGCGGCGAGTTTGTTGACGCAGCCGGGAATCGCAGTGGTCGGGACGCGGCATCCTTCGCCGTATGGATCGGGCATGGCGGAAATGCTGTCGCGCGATCTAGCGGTCAGGCGGCTGCTGATTATCAGCGGCATGGCGCGCGGCGTCGACTCTTGCGCGCATCGCGGAGCGCTGGCGGCGCGGATGCCGACGGTAGCGGTTTGGGGCACGGGCATCGACGTTGTTTACCCAAAGGAAAACAAGAAGCTGGCCGAGGAAATTTTGGCCGGTGGTGGCGCGATTGTCAGCGAATTGCCGATGGGAACATTTCCCGCGCCACAGAACTTTCCGCGCCGCAATCGCATTTTGAGCGGACTCAGCATCGCGGTGCTGGTTGTCGAAGCGGCAGAGAACTCGGGCACGCGGGTGACGGCTCGCTGCGCCGCAGATCAAAATCGCGACCTCTACGCTGTGCCGGGCAACGTCACAAATAAAGGCTCGTGGACGCCGAACACGCTGATCAAGCAGGGCGCAAAGCTTGTCGCCACTTGGGAAGACGTTTGGGAAGATCTGCCTTCGCAGGTGCGGCTGGAGCTTGAGTCGTACGCTCCGGCGGAAGCTAAATCCGAAGCGACGGCGTCGTTGCTGCCCGAGCAAGTTTTGCGGCCGGAAGAAGCCATCGTGCTTGAGGTTTTGCGGCAAGATGCGAGTTTGCAGATCGACGAGATCCTTGAATTGTTGGAGACGCAGCTGACCTCTTCCGAAGTCTTCATGGCACTGTTTGAATTGGAACTCACGGGCCGCATACGGCAGTTGCCGGGCAAGAACTATGTGCGAGTGATGTAGGCGATAGAGCAAATTTTGACCGCAAAGAAAAGGGCCGGCTTTTGCTGGCCCTTTTCTTTGCCTTGATTGCGATGCCGGATTGATGCCCGCATCGCTGAACTATTCTCCCATTCGGTACGCTATCACTGTTCGCGTCGATTTGGAAGTTTTATCTTACGCGCTCCACGCTCTTCAACATTTGCAGATTCTCTTGTGCTGTGTGCATCCAAAACGCACAGGAGAAAGACTCATGATCGTCGGTGTTCCTAAAGAGGTAAAAGACAACGAAGCGCGCGTTGGTGTAACACCCGCTGGAGTAATGGCGCTGGTTGAAGCGGGACATACGGTGCTGGTCGAGACGCAGGCCGGCGTTCAATCCGGATTTCAAGACAGCGAATATCAGGACGCTGGAGCGGAGATCGTCGGCGAAGCCGGATATGTATGGGGTAAATCGGATCTGGTCGTTAAGGTGAAAGAGCCGATCGAAGGGGAGTATGTTTACTTTCGCGAAGGGTTGGTCCTGTTTACTTATCTGCATCTGGCGCCAGTGCCTGATTTGACCGATCGCCTACTCGCTGCGAAAGTAACTGGCATTGCCTACGAGACGGTTCGCGACCGCCAAGGGACGCTGCCGCTATTGACGCCGATGAGCGAAGTTGCGGGACGAATGAGTATTCAGGTCGGCGCAACTTATCTTGAAAAAGAACGCGGCGGTAGTGGAATTTTACTGGGCGGCGTGCCAGGCGTGCTTCCGGCGCAAGTATGCATTGTTGGTGGCGGAATCGTTGGATCGAACGCGGCTCGCATTGCTCTCGGCATGGGAGCCAGAGTTACGGTCGTTGATTCGAATCTGAAAAGACTACGCGAGTTGGATGAGGTTTTTAACGGACGAATTCACACGTTGGCTTCGAATAGCTATAACTTGAGCCAGGCTACGCAAGAGGCCGATCTGGTGATTGGTGGCGTGCTGATTCCCGGCTCGACAGCGCCGAAGCTTGTAACTCGTCGCATGGTGTCTGAAATGAAAAGCGGGGCGGTGATCGTGGACGTAGCCATCGATCAAGGCGGCTGCGTTGAGACAGCACGGCCAACTTCGCATTCGAATCCGAGTTATATCGTGGATGGCGTGGTGCATTATTGCGTGACGAATATGCCGGGAGCAGTGCCGCATACTTCCACGCTGGCGTTGACCAATGCAACGTTTCCATATCTTTTGCGTATAGCGAACCGAGGGGCAAGAGAAGCGCTGCGGCAAGACGCAGGACTGGCCGAAGGATTGAATACTTGGTTAGGCATGCTTACGCATCGCGGTGTGGCGGAGAGCCAGCAACGCCAATGGACAGCGGTAGCGGACGCAATTGCATAGGAACAGCGTTGGTACGACGAATCAAATCGTTATCGGATTGGAAGAGCGTACATCAGACCGCCTTGCGACCAAAGGTCGTTTGCGCCGCGCGGCAGCTTCAACTTGGACCCAACACCGAGATCGCGTTCGTAGATTTCGCCGTAGTTACCGACGGCCGCAATGACGCGGGCGGCCCATCCGTCATCAAGCGAAAGATATTGTCCGTATCCGCGCTGAACGCCAAGAAGGCGCTGAATGACTGGATCATTGCTCTTCTTCATCTCAACAAGGTTGGCCTGAGTTACACCACTTTCTTCGGCTTGAATGAGAGCTTCAACAGTCCAATCAATTATTGCTGCCCATTGCGAGTCGTCGAGGCGATAGGTTGCGGCCAATGGGTCTTTGGCAACGACATCGGGAAGAATCGCAAAGTCCGCCGTCATGGTTTTAAAGGCGATTCTTTCGTATGCTAGTTGCGAAACGTCTGCGGTAATGGCGGCGCAGTTGCGGGTGATGAACGCCGCTTCCATTTCTCCCTCTTCTTGAAAGGAGAAGGGCAGCCACTCGATCTTTTCGCGTTTCATATAACCTTGTATCTGATTCTCTATTTCCGTTCCACCGAGAAAACATACTTTCTTTGCAGCAAGATCTTTTGGCGACCGAATCCCCATTGTCTTGTTCACGAGAAATCCCTGATAGTCGTAAAAGATCGGCCGGGAAAAACCGAGACCCGAGTTGGTCGAGTTAATGTAGTTTGGCGAGCCAGTTGCCAGTAGCGCAATCTTTCCGGCCTTCAAAGCTTTCAAGGCGTCTTGCTCGTCGCGAAATGGCTTGACAACTAACTTTGCATTCTCTCCGAGAACGGCCACAGCTACAGCTTTGCAGATGTCCAGATCAAAAGCGCTGTGATTTCCATGAGCATCCTGCGTGGAGTACTCGGGCTCTTCTGTATTAATACCGCAGGTGAGCGACCCGGTGGTTTTAATTCGGTCGAGTGTTGTTCCGGCGTTGGCTGTTGCGTTTCTTCCAAAAACGATAGAGAGAAGAACTAAAAAAGCGGAGATCTTGCCCATGTGAAGAATGTTCCTTCCAAATATCGAGTTACTAAACTTATAGATGCAGCGCCTGAAGAATGATTCAGGCGCTGCAAATGTTGATGGAGTTAAGACAACTAGTTAGATGGCCAAGTTCCGGAAGTCGGAAGGCCCGGGTTTGAACTGGGACGCGGATTGAAGTCGGCCGGGGCGGGATCGAGTAGACCTTTTTCGGTCGTGTCAGTGGGAACAATACCGAGGATGCGGCAGCCGTTTGCACTGAAGTGAGGCAGGCTTATCACAAGCGCTGCCGGAATCTCCGCGTAAGAAGCCTCGAGAGCAGGCGCTCTTCCTGTCAGGCGCGCGTTATCGAACGCTGTGAAAAGATTGCCGACGCCAGGAGTTTTGTCGTCCGACGGTCCAAGATACTTCTGCGGAGTGCCATCGGGAGTTGTATAAGTCTTCGCACCGAGTTTGCGCGCCGCAGCTTCATCCGGTAGATCGGCAAGCGGTGTGAGATTGAAGAGTTCATCTATGAACTTGATGATCGATCCATGCTCGGTAGCTTCGTGGGAAATGGAGTGGACCACGCTATAAGGCGAGATGACAATCGCCGGAATACGGGGCCCCTGATCAAGCGCGTCGCCGAGTGGATCCCAGGAGCGAATGACTGGCTGCGTGTGGTCATAGAGTCCATCGGTTTCATCATAAGTGATGATGATGGCGCTCTCCGGCCAATACTTGCTGGCCGCGATGGCATTGATCTCATCCGCCAGAAGCGCTTCACTGATCTGCGCGTCGGAGTATCCCGGATGGTCGTCGTTGCCAGCGAAATCCGCCTGCACTGTCTTGCTCGGAGAACGCGGAACCAATTTATCCAAGTTACCGTATCCGCCGCGAACATAGAAGACTCCGCCAGCGGCCGGCAACGTCTTTGCGGCTATAGCTGCAAAGAAATCGCCGAGTCCCTTGAGGTGGGCTTTGGTCTCGACGGGATTGTTCGCTTCATATCCAAAATACTGCGGCGCGTCGTGGTGGGCAATGTAGTTTACGTGAGTCGCTGTGGCCGTAGGATCGGTCGATTCGTGATCGTATCCCTCTTGAAACCACGCCCAGTTTACCTGCTTGTTACCATCGCCTGCGATTTTCTTGATGTCGCCTTGAACATCGACAAGGTCGAAGGCCGGATCAAGATCGTTCGCGGTGATGTTCTCAATCTGGTTGCCCATGAAGGAGAGAGGCAGCGTTGCAAAAGTCAAATTGGACGAGGGATTTGTTGTTCCCGCGGCACCACTTTCGGTTGGCTGCTGTTTGCTCGGCGGCGTAAAAACATCGAGGGCTGATCCCCAGAAAGGCTGCGGATCGCCGGTAACCGGCAAAGCCGCGTTGGTCGTATTTACATTGCTGGCCAGGCCCGGATGCTTGACCCACTGCGTTTCACCCGACTCGCCGGCAATCATCGCGATGGCGTTCGGTGTGGACGGCCCGATCACGGTGTCAAAGAAGTTATCGAAGAGTGTGAACTTGTCCGCGTAATTCCATAGGAACGGAGCGGTGTCGCAATCCACGTGGCCTAGAACCAATTCACCTTTTTGCTTTTGCGCTAGCGTAGGCAGCGGCCCGGTGTAGGTCTTTCCATCGGCGCTCAGTGTTCCGCTCAAACCCTCTTCGACAAAGGCATAGCGATCATTTTGCGCAATATGTTTTGCATTGAGGTCGAGTTTCGCATCAATGGCTGTATGGCCGTGATTTACGGAATCGGTATCTTCAGGATAGAGAAGAACCGTCTTGCCATTTACGTCGGCAACAGACTGAGGAATTTTAAATGGTGAAATTGGGCTGACCGATCCGTCCACATTCACAATTGGCTGGGTGAAACCGGCAGTCTCAGCGGCGGGCTGAGAAAAAAGTCCACGCGCGCCGGGATAGGTTCCAAAGTAAAAATCGAAGGAGCGGTTTTCTTGGAAGAGAACAAAAACATACTTGATGTGTTTGCGCAGAAGGTCAAGTTTTTGATCGTGTGTGAGGTAGGGCGCATCTTCTATGCGAAGTGTGTGGCTGGCAACTTCAGAGCTGGAACGCGGCGCGATCTCAATGAGGTTTTTATCGGCTAGAGGCGCGCTCTGGTTCTCTTGAGCGAGCGTAGCAATCGGCTGCATAATCAAGGCTGCCATCATTAGAGATGCGCAACCGGGCTTTAACCATTCACTATAATGCATGGGATTAACTCCTGATATCGAAGGGTTGTGCAAGAGCGGTTTACGCCGGTGCTTTATGTATCACAAGAGCGGTGGGCAGGCGCCGGCAAGGGAACATCCGCAACTATGGAATATCAGACACGTGCGAAAAGACTATTTCGGTTCCGTCAACAGATGATGAACGCGACGGAGTCTATTTTGTTTGGGTGTTCCACGAATTCGTTTCGGCATTCGAACGTGGGCAAATCCGAATGCCGAAACAACAAAGCATTTATCTATCAGATTTTTCAGAGCGTTCTGACTGTAATGACCGATTATGGCTGGACGGGAAGCGGCTCCGCCTTTGCCGACGGCATATTGAGATTAAGAATTTTCGCCACAGTCGGCGCAACCTGCCGCATGTCGATTACGCCAAGGTCGCGATGATGCGCGATGCCTGCTCCTGAGATGAAAAACGATGCACGCATTTCTGGAAACTCAGGAGAGAATCCATGGCCGCCGCGCTCGTCAGGAACCGCGTTGACAATATTTCCGCTGGTTGCAGCACCTGTTGTGTAGCCGTGTTGCAAAACGACAAGAAAAGCCGCATCCGGAAATCCGCCCCGCGCTTTGATCGCATCGTGATCGAGAACGGCCGCGATGCCATTGCTTGGATCGGCCGCAAGCTTCTGCAAAAGTTCGCGTACCTGTTGCTCGGTCCGACGATCATTGGGATCGTGAAGACGAATTGCGGCCATTCCCCCGGCGAGCCAGGGCTGGGCTTTCCATGAATCGATGGCGATCGACTTGGTTTCCGGAGTTACTGCTAACTTGATAAGTCCAGCCTGCAAAAATGGAATATAAAGATTAACGGAATGCGTGAGCGATGCGAACCCATGATCGGAAACAATCACAATAACAGTGGAAGTATCATTGGCAAGCGCGGCCTTGGCAAGGCGCGCAACCATGCCGTCGATCGACTCAAGATCCTGATTGGCTTCCGTGCTGAACGGCCCGGATTCGTGTTCGATATGATCGAGAGAACTCAGGTGGATGGTCATCAAGGAAGGCTTCTGCTTGCGCAGAATTTCGACCGAATAACGTGTCTTGATCTCATCGCCATCGATGGTCGTATCGTTTCCGGCCATGTAAGCGCCGAGTGCGGGCTCAAGTTGCTTAAGTAAAGTATCGGGACGCGTGAGTGCTGCGATTAAGTCTCGATCGGCTGGATCAGTCGCGCTTGCCGGAACTGATGTGCGCCAGTATTCAGGAATCAAATAGTCCACGTCGGTCGCGCCCACACTCACTGGCCAACCAACACTTGCGGTGCGTAGCCTTGCTTTGTGCGCGATCTGCCATAGTGTGGGAACACGGATTTCGGGGGCGTACCAATACCATGCTCCGGCATAGTTCCGCTGCGGATCGAATTCCTGATTGTTATAGATGCCGTGCTCTGCCGGCGAAACTCCAGTTATAAGCGTCGTATGACTCGGGTATGTAACCGTCGGCCAAACTCCGGTCACACCTTGTGCAAACGCACCATTGCGAACCAAGCTGCGTAAATAGGGAATGTGCAAGCCTCTCGCATCCGCTTCGGTTACATATTCCGGTTTTAGACCGTCAATAGAAATCATCAGCACCGGCGCGGCTATGGCAGCAGGAACCAACGCGATGATTGCAGCGAACAACACCAGAAACCGATGGAAGATGCAGCGAGTTACAGAAGTCATAAGTGAACCTTCTCCATGAAGACCGACTCAAGCATGACTTCACAATGAACTATCTGCCGCATCGTGCCAGTTGTCTTGATGGCAATTGTAGCGCCTCGCAGCGAATGCAATGTGAATCTCCGAAGAACGCTCAGGTGATTCATCCGCCATTCATTGTCAATTCATAGAGATTTCAATCGGCCCCGATAGCCTCGCATCTATGAACACCATAAAGGCTTTCTCCAGAATCCTGTTTGTTTTTGGCCTCTTGATCGCAAATTGTGGCATCTTGGCAAGAGCGCAATATGAGGATGGCAGTCTGATCGGCTCCATCCATGACGCCACCGGCGCAGCTGTTGCAAGTGCTGCCGTCACTGTTACCAATATCAACACTGGCATCGTCGCAAAAACCACAGCGAACGGCTCCGGCGATTACGAAGTTCCTTCTCTGCGTGTCGGCGTATATACGATCGAGGC
>CAZASC010000152.1:1720-7701 GCA_964487695.1 uncultured Victivallales bacterium | reverse complement strand
CAACACACGAGGCTTCGTTCTGGGCGACGACAAAACAACCGTTACGCTTTAGCAAGCGCAATCCAAGCGTGCCGTCGCTTCCCATGCCAGTGAGGATAACGGCCATGGCACGTCCGGCGAAATGGTTGGATGCGGAGCGGAACAGATAATCCACCGACGGCCTGCAATTGTTCTCTGGTGGATCGTTCGTGATTTCAATTTCAATTCTTCCTTCGGGGGCGGGGCGGATTCGCATTTGTTTGCCGCCAGGCGCAATATAGGCGACACCAGGTTCGGCCAGTTCCAGCGGTGCGGCTTCCTTTACGCCGATTTCGCACTTGGCGGCAAGGCTATCGGCAAGCGACTGCGTGAAAAGCGGCGGCATATGTTGAACGATAAACAGAGGAACGCCGAGATCCCTGGGAATAGAAGGCAAAACCTGTGTCAGTGCGTTAGGCCCGCCGGTGGAGACTCCCACAAGAATCATCGCGGGCCTCCATGTCAACGGCAGCAGTCCAGAGCGCTGTGCGATAATCTCAGGCTGTGGCGAGACGCTTGCCGGCGCCGCAGGCGTCTGGCGTCCGGCAGTTGTCCGCAGGAGGCTGCGGATTTCGGCGCGATGCATGACCGCCCGCAGGCGCGGGGCCAATTCCTTGACAATGAGATCGCGGCTCTCTTCTGGACTTGCGCCCTCGGGCTTGGTTATGAAGTCGAACGCGCCCTTTTCCAAAGCCTTCATTGTCAACTGTCCGCCGCGCTGAGTCAGCGCGCTTACAACAAGCACCGACATTTCGACGCCCATAGAGGATAACGCGTCGAGGACGGCCAGACCGTCCATTTCAGGCATCTCTATGTCGAGGGTGAGCAAGTCGGGTTTGAGTGTTCCGATGCGTTGGAGAGCCAGCTTTCCGTTGGCGGCATTACCAATCACTTCCACACCTGGAATGGACGAGAGCGCGTCGCTAATGACACGCCGGAAAAGCACTGAGTCATCCACAACAAAGACGCGTAGCGACATCTATACGTTCCTCGCTGACGCATGCGGCCTGTCTTCTTCGACACGCAGCACTGCTTCGAGATTCAAAAGGGCCGCCAGTCGCCCATCGGCGGTGGGGCAGACGCCTTGCACGTGTTGTCCCTGGACACTGCCAACGTTACCGGGCGAAGGACGGACGGCATCGGCTTCAACGCTTACTGCATCGGCCACCCGATCCACAAGCAAGCCAATCTGCTCGCCATGCCATTCGACGATAAATATCCGGCTGTCGGAGCAGGGCTCAACATGGGGCATATCCAGTTTTATCCTCAAATCGAAAATAGTGGCAATTCGCCCGCGCAGATTCATTACGCCCAGCACCCACGCAGGCGCATGATGGACCGGAGTGATGTGCCCAACCCGCACCACTTCCTGCAATTGCGCCGTATCTATGCCGAATGCGGCGTCGCCCAGAAAGAACGTGGCTACGAGCATGCTGTCGTCAGTCGTGTCGAGCTTTTCATTTGGCATGAGATGCCTCTCTTTCGATAGCGCACAGAAATCCGTCATGCGCGCTCAGCAGCGTGCAAAGTCGAATATCGCGACTGCTGGTCGCCCACCATTCAAAGGCACATATCACATCTTGAACTGCTCAACCAATACCTTGAGTTGTTCGGCCAGTTTCGAGAGCGTCAGCGCGCTGGCGTTGATCTGTTCTCCACCGGTCTTTATTTCGTTGACCGTTACGTTGACCGCCGAAATGTCCCTGGCGATGGATTGAGCCACGGTTGCTGTTTGAGCTACGCGTTCGTTCGAATCCTTCACGCCGGTAGAGGCCTGCGCAATGTTCGACGCCACATCCATTGTCACCGTGGCCTGTTCCTCGATTGCCGCGGCGATGGTCGCCACGATTTCGTCCATCTGCTTGATTACTGTCGCGATCTTTTCGATGTCCGTAATGGCGCCGCCGGTTGCAGCCTGAATGCCGGCAATCTTGCCTTTTATGTCGTCTGTTGCCGTTGCCGTCTGTTGTGCCAGTTCCTTGATTTCGTTGGCCACGACAGCGAAACCCTTCCCGGCTGCGCCCGCCCGAGCCGCCTCAATAGTGGCATTCAAGGCAAGCAGGTTGGTTTGCGAGGAAATACTGGTGATGGTTTCCGTGACTTTGCCGATGTCCTGTGCCGCGCGTCCCAGTTCCTTCATAATGGATGAAATTGCGCCCGCCTGTTGCGTTGCAGCGCCGCTGATGGCTCGCGCTTTTTCCGAATTGGAAGCGATCTCGCCGACGGTCGCGCTCATTTCCTCTGTAGCGCTGGCCACCGATGTCAGGTTGGTCGAAGCCTGCTCCATGCTTGCCGCCACGGAAATTGTATTGGAACTGGATTCCTCAGCGGCCGTCGCCACTGTATTGGCTTTGGCTGCCATGTCCCTGGCACCGGACGCCATTTGTGCCGAGATCGTCGAAAGTTCCGTCGAGGAGGCCGCAAGTGTTTGAACGCTCGCCGTCATGCTCCTGAGCAACTCCCGCGTGTTGCCGACCATTGTGTGAAAGGCACGGGCAAGTTCTCCCATTTCGTCTTTGCGATTACGGAGAACCTCCGGTATCTTCATGGAGAAATCGCCTTTGGCAAGCTGATCGGTAAATACGACACATCCCTTGACAGGGACAACCAGGCTGCTGGTTGTTAGTATTGCGAGGATCAACGACAGCACTAGAGCCACCAACGCGCCAATGCCAAGGATTATGCGTCCATGCAGATATGCAGCTGCGGCCGAAGCGTTCGCCTCCCGCATGCGCTTTTCCCGCCATGAAACAACATCGTCAATAGCGGCGTCAAGTTTAGCCATATTCTTCGCACCATCGGAGCCAAATAGCTCCATGGCCGCTGGATCCTGACCGTCGGCTTTGAGCGCCATCTCCGTCACTCGCAAGTTAAGTTCCCGTGCACTGGCTAAATCCTCATCCACCTTGGCGAGCAGTTCCTTGCCTGTCTGTGTTTCCGATGTCGCTTTTAATTCTTCCATTTGCTTCTTGTACTGTTCTCGATGTTTGTCCATGGCCGTTTTGTGGGCTTGTCGGCTGGTCGAGTCCCTGGTGGCTATCATCGCCCACATTTCCAGATAAATGTTGTCCACGGATGCGCCAACATCCTGAATCGTGTTCATCTTAGACGCCTCTTCCAGCGCCGTTTTCAGGCTCTGATCCATGATTGTCAGCTGCCACCATGAGATTGCAGACAAGATCAACAACAGTACCATGAGTACGCCGAAACCCATTCCCAGTTTCTTTCCTATCTTCATGTCGCTCAGTACGCTCATATGTTTCCTTTCGCCTTATTACTGACGTGTCATTGATTGCGAGGGCGCTCCATCGCGGCGGCTCCAAGCCGCTTATACCGTATGCTCAGTGATTCAAAAAACGTCTTAGTCCTTCCAGCAATTTATCCCTGTCCAGCTTGACCTGATAATCGTTGCTGCCCGCTGCCATGCCTCTCTGGATGTCTTCTTCGCCAGCCAATGACGACAGGGCGATGACCGGCAAGCCAGCGAATTTCGGCTCCGCGCGAATTCGCTGTATCAAACCCAGTCCGGTCAGGCGGGGCATTTCGATATCTGTGATCACCATTCGTATCTGGTCCGAATTGTCCTTTAGCAGTTGCCATGCTGCTTCGCCATCTGGTGCATCAAGGACGGCGTAACCTTCAGCCTCGATGATCTGCCGTTCCCTGGTGCGGAAAAAATCCGAATCCTCGGCAAGCAGTATGACTTGTGCGCTTTTTCCTTTTCCCATGACAACTTCGGGCTGGTGAACCTCTGGAGCCCAATCAGGATACGCATGTTTTACGAGTTCTGGCATGTCCGCCATTAGAACGGTTTTGCTATTGATTATCGCAGAACCGGTGATGCCACGCTGGCGCAAGGTGGTGGTGTCAATGACGATCCGCGCATCCACAGCGTCCACAGGCATGGAAGCCAGAAGCCCGACTTCGCGATTGGCTACTGTGCAAACTGCTACCACGAGATCCTGTGTGTCGGGGATGGGCTTCAATGTGGCGATGTCGCTCAGGGTAACGAGCGGCAGTGTCCCGCCGCGGTATTGCATCGATCGATGTCCGCCCAGTGTCTCGATTTGCGAACGCTGAACGCGTTCTATGCGCCTGATCATGTCTACCGGCAAGGCGCACACCTCAGTCGGGCAATTATGAAACAACAGCAGAGACATCAACGTGCCAGCGCCTTCCGCTGCAAGGGCGGCCGCTTCCCTGGCTTTGGCTGTGGCTTGCGCAGTAGCCTCTGCGACTGCCGCCAATTTTGCCTTGGCAGCAAGCCCACCAGCATCCAGGATCAACGCTACTTTGCCGTCGCCCATTATTGCGGCTCCGGCATATTCGTGTTGCTCTTTGAGATGCCGCCCTAGAGGCTTGACCACAATTTCCTCGGTGTTGACGAAGGAATCCACAATCAGCCCATACTGAATAGTACCGGTGGAAATAACAGCGATGGTCAAGTCTGTCTTGTCATCGCACAGTGATTCCTTCCCGTGCAGCAAGGCGCCAAAGTCAACGAGTGGAATTATCTCGCCGCGCAGGAGAAGGACTTTCGCGTCGGCCACCACTCCGATGCGTTCCGTGCGCTTCCCGGCAGGCACCATGATGAGTTCACGAAGGTTGACCTGCGGTATGGCAAAACGCTCGCCGGAGACCATCACAATTAAAGATGGAATGATTGCAAGGGTCAAGGGGAGCTTGATTCGGAAACATGAACCCTTCCCGATCATGGATTCGATCTCGAGCTTGCCCCCGAGCCGGTCAATGTTGGTCTTTACCACATCCATGCCGACCCCGCGTCCAGACACATCTGTTACTTTTTCCGCAGTGGAAAGCCCCGGCAGAAGGATCAACGCCAGCTTTTCTTTGATGGACATGGTCTGGACCGTTTTTGCGGTCGCAAGTCCCTTTTCGATTGCGGCTGTAGCGATTCGCTGTGGATCCATGCCTTTGCCGTCGTCAATTACCTCCACCACCACCGAGCCGGCCTCGTGATAAGCGCGAAGAGTCACGACACCAGCAGGCGGTTTGCCGAGCTTGCTGCGCGCCTCTGAAGAATCAATGCCGTGGTCCACGGCATTGCGAACCATATGGGTCAGCGGATCGCTTAAACCTTCAATCAAGGTCTTATCCAGCTCAACGTCCCTGCCTTCGATATCCAGCCTGATATCCTTCTTCAGGGCGCGTGACATGTCGCGGACGACACGGGTGAACTTGTTGAAGACATTTCCTATGGGTTGCATGCGAGTCTGAATGATTGCTTCCTGAAGTTCTGAAGAAACCATGCTGATGCGTTGACTGCTGATCTCTACGGCGTGCTGATCGGAGTGGGACAATGCTTCGCGAAGCTGGTTGCGGCCCAGCACAAGCTCGCCGGCCAGATTCATGAGATTATCGAGGATGGCAACATTGACCCTTAGGGTGTTTTCAGCAACAGGCGCGTGTGCGATGGACGACTGAACGGCGCTGCCGCTGGAGTCATCAACTTCAGATGCCGCCGAAATGGCGGGGACCCGCGCAATGGAAGTCTGGGCGTCGGATAGCGAGGCGGCGCTAGTACATGCAGCCGCGGACGTTGCTGCCGGCATTGCCGCCGGTGACGAACGAGTCGGCACAGGAAGCGTTGAAGGAACACGTTTTCCCTGGAGAGGCACGTGCGGATCCGACAATAGCTGGATCTTGTCCGCACTGACCTGATACAGAGTTTCCGCGAGTGAGGGATCAACCACGGTGGCATGCACAACGAGAAGAGGAATAGTGTTGATGGTCGGGCTGTCGAGCGAGCCAACTGCCTCAAAGTCAATCGAGGCATCAAGGATGTTTCCCACAGAGATAAGCTGTTTGATTACTTCCCATGGTGTTTTGCCTTTGCGCTCGATATCGTGAATCAAATCGTAGCGGACAGCATAGATGAAGTGCCCGATTTGTCGCGTACGATTGACGTCGAGTTCGGAAATTCTGACTGGATTTTGGATGCC
>CAZASC010000152.1:0-1620 GCA_964487695.1 uncultured Victivallales bacterium | reverse complement strand
TTTGTCGCGTACGATTGACGTCGAGTTCGGAAATTCTGACTGGATTTTGGATGCCGTCGGCGATAAACTCGATGTCATGTGACAGCGACGCTTTCTCCTTGGGCGGGAGATAAGACGATGTTAGTCCCGTGAGGGCCACGACTTGTTCTGAAATGTCGGCATTATTGCTCTCTGCATGGTTGTTTATCAGGTCACGTAATTTATCAAATGTCTGCAGGAGTATATTGACGATTTCAGGGTTGGGTACGAGTTTTTTGGAGCGTACCATATCGAGCACAGTCTCGGCTGGATGAGCCAGTTCCTTGATGCGATTCAAGCCGAAGAAGCCGCTCCCGCCTTTGATTGAATGTGCGGCGCGAAATATTTTGTTTACCAGCTCGGCGTCAATGTTCGCGCCTTTTTCCTCCACGGCCAGAAGATCGGCTTCGATATTCTCGAGGTGTTCGCGCGATTCACTGATGAATCCCAGCAGAAGCTCGTCATCCATCGCTTACTTCTCCCGATTTGCCGCCTCTACGCCGAGACGTTGATCCAGCCGCATGCTTTGCAGTAGTCGTACAATATCGCTGGAAACATTGATAACGTGGATTGTTCCGCCTTTTTTAGCCAGTGAATTGCATGCGGCTATCATGAAGCCGATGCCGGTTGAATCCAGTATTGCGGTCTTTCCAAGATCGAATACGATTTTAGTCACGCCTTCTTCTATAGCCCTCTGGGTTGCCGACTTGAGATCAGGAATTAATGCGGCAGTGAAATTGCCAAGCGAAACTATCGTCAATACAGTGCCGTCGCGTTTAATGTCAAACTGATCCATCTTTGTCTCCATTGATACGTCTGGCAAATGTCACCTGATTGCCTTTTTGATTGAACGATATCCGGGTTGCGTACAGCGCGTAGATCGGCAAACCACGTCCGGAAATACTGTCTGCATCAGGCATGACCGTTTCGGCATGCTTCCAGTCGAACCCTTGTCCCTCATCCGCAATGCGGATAACGATCAACCTTTTGCCGATACGAACCTCAACACAAATACGCTTTGTGCGCAGCCCATCATTTCCGTGAACAATCGCATTATTGAGGCTCTCGCGCAATAACATTTGAACTGCAAACTCTTCGTCACGCAGTCCCGCGTCACGCAGCAGTTCTGCTGCCTGATCGCAAAAAATGTCCACATCCGAAAGGGTGGATAATAACTCGCGACGAAGACTGCGAGTATTCGATCGAGGCACTGTCATACCTCCACACCCATCATTACGATGTCGTCAGAGATGATGGAATTTGCCCGTATATTTCCGACCACGAGATCAACCATGCTTTTCAACGAAGACTTGCGATACGTCCCGCACACCTCGATCAGGTTCATGATGCCTGATTCTCTCGATCCTTCGGTTTCGACCAATCCATCCGAGTACATCATAAAGCGATCTCCGGGCCGAAGCGTCAGCGATGCGAGACCGAATGCGGCGTCTTTGAATGCGCCGACAACGTCGCCAGTTTGTTCGAGCCTGGCAGGCAGTCCATCGTTGCGGAGAATGACAGCCGGCGGATGGCCCGCATTTGCAAGAAGCAACGATCCGCCACGCCGGTTTAACCTGGCATAGATCATTGTGAAGAACGAGC
>CAZASC010000151.1:0-7702 GCA_964487695.1 uncultured Victivallales bacterium | reverse complement strand
GGAGAGAATATCTATCCGCGCGAAGTAGAGGAGTTCCTCTACACGCATCCCAAGGTGGACGAAGTGCAGGTCGTCGGCATCCCCAACGCGCGGCTGGGAGAAATTGTGGCCGCGTGGGTGCGCCTGCGGCCGGGCGCGGAAGCGACCGAGGAGGAACTGCGCGATTTTTGCAACGGGCAGATCGCTTACTACAAGGTTCCCGCGCACATCCGCTTTGTGGACGATTTTCCGGCTACGCTCTCGGGCAAAATCCAGAAGTACAAGATTCGCGAGTTCGAGATTGAGGCGCGGGGATTGCAATCTGAGGCAAAGACGGCGACGGCCTGATCTCAGGCAGCATGGGCAACAGCGGCATCGCGCGCGATGGCTACGACCGTGATGTCGTCCTCTTGGCCGAAGTTCTTCGCGGCTTCCACGATGTCGGCCGCCGGCTGTGTGGAGATGGCCTTTCCGCGCTCGAATCCAAAGAGCTCACCCTTGTCATTGCGGGCTTCGACCACGCCGTCGGAGTAGAAAGCGAGACGGCTGCCGGGGATGAGGTGGAAATGGCTTGACGCATAGTGTGCCTGGGGCTCGATTCCCAACGGGAGCGCTCCCGACAAGTCGACTTCCCTGCCATCGAGATAGGGCGACAAGTGGCCGGCATTGGCGATGGTCACCAGGCCGTCGGCGGCGATGTGTGCCGATAGCGCAGTTGCGAAGCCTCCTTGAGTGCGGCCGATCAGACGGTCGTTCAGGTTGGCGAGTAGCTCGGAGGGATCGCATGTGTATTCGGCAACCCCGCGAATGGCGCCGACGAGAACGGAGACGAGCATGGCCGCCGGCAGTCCTTTGCCGGCCACGTCACCCATGACGAAAAGCAAGCCGCCCTGGCCGGCAGGCAGGACCTGGAAGAAGTCTCCGCCGACCTGTTGCGCGGGCTGGTAGATGCTCTCGACCGTAAAGCCCGGAACCGAGTCTTTGAGTTCCGGCAGGATGATCCGCTGAACTTCTTGCGCCGCTGCCAATTCGCCTTCCAGAAGGGCCTGACGGCGGCTCATGCTCGTGGAGCGAAGCAGCATGATGATGGCCAACGAAAGCGTGGACAGAATCCCGGAGATGAAGTTGAGCGATAGCACAAATGGGCCGGCTGGAAAGCGGTCAACGAAACCTAAGCCCCGCAGCGCCATTGGGCGCCAGGCGGGGAATTCGAACATGGCCCCGAACCCGACCTCAGCATAGAGGTAGAGGCTAAAAAGAATGACGGGAATGAGCAGGATGCCCGCCTCACGATTGCCACGCCGCCAATGCACGGCCAGCACGATGGGGATGACGACCGAGAGGAGCACGAGAAAAGGGAGATTGGCGAAGAGCTGAAACGACAACGACGAGGAGAGGAACATGCCCTGGAGCGAATTGACAAAGTTCATAACGCCGGCAAAGGCGAGAATAATCCGCCAACGCCAGCCGACGCGTTGATGCACAAATGCAAAATACATCGAGGTCCAGAGGAATGGAGAGGCAATGCTAACCAGATTCCCGGGGAGGGCCCAAACAATGGGTATGCTTTGAAACGTGGAAACAAAGTGAAAGAGGTCTTCGACAATCCGTTGCACGCCAAGTGCAAAGATCCATAGATACTCCGATTGGCTTCGTTGGGAGACATAGAGCACCAGTGCGATCGGTCCCAGCCCGATGAAAAGCAGGTGGTCAATCCAGCTGAGGGCATTCTCACCGACGATCCCGAGCCAATCATCCCTCTTAAGCGTTTCCTCCTGGCCGATTGTGAGGTTGGTGGAATAGAACCCTGGGTCCTGCCCATTTGTCCATTCCGATGTCGAGAGGTGAACCCGCATGGCAATGAGCAAGGAACCGGCGGCCAGCAGTTTGTCGGGGATGCGCGCCAGGAGTCTGGCGTTTTGGGTGTTGGGCTTAAATGGCGCAACCTGGCCGGAAGCAATCACCGATTCGCCATTCACGTAAATCTCGAATGCCTGGGAGATATTCGACTCCCTCAGCGCCAGGCCGGTTTGAGCGGGGTCGACTTTGACGCGCAGCCGATACCAGATTACGTCCGGCTTGGTCCGGGGAAAAAGGGCCGTAATCGAGCTGTACGGATCGAAGGGTGTCCAATGCGAGTCATCGAAATCGGGGCTCGCGTAGGTGGGATCGTCGCCGGCATGGACCAGCCATTTGACTCCCAGGTCGACAGGCTCACGTAGATGGGTGGCGTCGAATGTCTGCGCCTGAACGGGGCAGGCGAGGACGATGAAAACACATACGACCGCGAAAGCCGCGTAGAGAATCACGCCGAGGTTTCGGAGCTGAGAAAAAATCCGCAGGGATCGAGGATGCACGAGGCCCCCAGAGGGTTCGGTTCAACCGTACCATTGATTGCGCGGGGCATTCCAGGGGATTTGAAAAGCCGACGGCGCCGATTGGGCGATGCGCTTTATCTCTGCCTCTTGCGGCGGCTCAGGATGAGCGCCAGCAGGAGAACGAAAACCACACCGGCGGTGATGCGGGCCAGTTCGTTATGCGGCATTGCGTTCTTCCGTCATAGTTGCAGGGTGCTGCGATGAATGTGCTCGGGCTGCCGGTTGTATCGTCCCAGGATCGCATTCCAGCGAATGATAGCGATCTCCTCGAGCATCTTGATTCCGTCCTTCAGGTAGCTGATGCGGGTGCGTTCGTCGTGGGCCCAACTGACCGGAACCTCAACGACTCGGTAGCCGTGCTTCAGGGCGATGAAGAGAATCTCGGGATCGAAGCCCCAGCCCTCGATGGTCTGCAGTTGAAATACGGTCTGGGCGGCGGAGCGCGTAAAGGCCTTGAATCCGCATTGCGTGTCGGCAAAGCGCAAACCCATGACGGCGCGGGTGACGGCGTTGAAACAGCGGCCAAAAAACTGTCGGTAGAGGGGCTGGCGATGGGTCTGCCGGGCGGTTTCAAGCCACCGCGAACCGATGGCGATATCGGCGCCCTCGGCCAAGGCGGCAAAGAGCCGCTCGGCCTCCTCAATCGGAGCGGAGAGGTCGGCGTCGGTGAACATGACCACCTCGCCGAAGGCTTGCAGGAGGCCATTGCGCACGCTATAGCCTTTGCCGCGGTTGGCGAGGTTTTCGATCATGCGGACCTCCGGGGCGTCGGCGGCAAACGTTTTCACGTAGTCTGCTGTATCGTCGCGGGAGCCGTCGTTGACCACAATGACCTCAGCCTGCCAAGCGCGCTCGCGGACGCAGTCCACCACCGCCCGCAGGGTACCTAGAATGCGGGCGCCCTCATTGAAAGCGGGGATTACGATGCTGTACTTCGGATATTGGGTCACGCGAATGGCCACCGCCAGCCTGGGTTCCGGGTTAAAGGCTTGATTTCAGGGGAGAGGCTCTGGATATCATAACCCCGCTCACCCATGTTGCTGCGACGAATCGCAGGCCGACCGCATTTTGAGCCGATTTGCCCTCGGCCGCGAGGTCATTTCCCACAAGAAAGGCTTCTTTTTCATTCTCTTAGGAGCAAAATCCGGTTATGCTGTGAGCGGAGGCCTAGAGCACATGACAAAGGCAGACCTGGTGGAGAAAGTTACCGGACTGGGCGACCTGACTCGACGCGACGGCGAGGTCATTGTCGAAACCATCTTTGGGTCCGTGATTGGGGCTTTGCAGAGTGGCGACAAGATTGAGATTCGTGGTTTCGGGTCCTTTCGCATCCGCCAACGCAATCCCCGCATAGGACGGAACCCAAAGACAGGCGAACGTGTGGAGGTGCCGGCCAAGCGGGTGCCCTACTTCAAACCGTCCAAGGAGCTTCGCGACCTGGTAAATCCGCATGAGGCGGCCAGCGCCTCTTAAGGGAGCGCATTGAATCAACCGTCGGGTGCCCGAGAGAGGTTTTGAGTGTCTCCCGGGAGCGTGGCCTTGTGAGACGATCCCGCTCCGAGTCCGAAAGCGCACCCGGAGAATCCGCGGATGTCTTCTCAGCAAACCAGATCTGCCCAGCCGGAGCCAGCAAGGGTTGCGAACTCCATGTTCGCCCGGCGATTCGGGAATGCGAGGATGATTCTGCGCCGGGTTTGCTGGGCGGCTGCATGGCCTTACTGGAGCGTCTTCCTGGCCCTTCTGGCAGGTATTGCGCTGCGCTGGTTCTTCATCTTCGTCTACCCGGAGTACGACGGAGACACCGGCGTCTACGGAACGATCGCGAAGAACCTGCTTCTCCACCATGCCTACGCGCTGGATAAGCCATTCCACCTGACTCTCATCCGGCTGCCAGGCTACCCTTTCTTTCTCGCGGCCATTTTCAGAGTCTTCGGCATGGACAACTACGAAGCTGTCCGGCACATTCAGGGGTGCATCGACCTGGCTTCGTGCTTGCTGATTGCCGGATTCGTGCGTGATCACGCGACGCGGCGGACGGCGCACTGGGCGTTGTGGCTAGCCGCTCTTTGCCCCTTCACGGCTAACTACACGGCAGTGCCGCTGACAGAAACGAATTCGATCTTCTGCGTCGCGCTGGCGCTGTTCGCGAGCGGCCGGCTCATTGCCGGCATTCGCACTCGAGGCCGGATTCCTTGGGGCTGGCTGGCGGTTACCGCCGTGGCCCTCGGTTGCGCCATCCTGTTTCGGCCCGACGGAGTTCTGCTGTCGGCCGCCGTTTTACCCTGCATCTGGTGGTACACGCGGCGCGGCGGAAGGAACGTGGGACCACGCGCTGCGCTTCTCTGCTCGCTGATCGCCGTCCTGCCGCTGGTTCCGTGGACCACCCGCAACTACCGCGTGTTTCATGTCTTCCAACCCCTGGCTCCGCGTTACGCCAACGATCCAGGCGAAGACCCGCTGCCCGGTTACGTGCGCTGGACGAAGACCTGGCTGGCTGAATATGTGTCGTCACCCGAGGTTTACTGGCGCGGCGACGACCTTGCCATCGACATTCACATGCTGCCCAGCCGTGCGTTTGACTCCGCTGACGAGTACCGCGAGACCAACCAACTGATCTCGGACTATAACCTGGACACGACCATCACACCGGCGCTCGATGCGCGGTTCGCGGCATTGGCGCAACAGCGCATCAGCCGCAACCCAGTCAGGTACTTCATCGTCTTACCGCTAGCCCGCTTGGCCGACATGGCTCTGCGGCCGCGCACCGAGCTTCTGTCGGATGCTTTGCCGATCCGCTGGTGGGAGTGGCGGTTGCATCCCGGCGGCTCGCTGCTTGCACTCTGCTACGGACTGCTGAACGCTGCCCTTCTGGCCTTGGCTGTCGCCGGATTTGTTCGCCAGCGGGCGCCTTTCCCGGTCATGCTGACGGCCTATGTCGTGTTTCGCTGTGCGCTGCTTGCCACGCTGGAAAACGCCGACCCGCGGTATACGCTGGAGTGGTTTCCAATTTTGATCGTGGCTGCGTCGGTGGCGTTAACCGTCCCACCCTTCGCAAGATGCGCGAAGGATTGGGCACCCAATCCCAGTACGGGTGAAATCAACTAACGCGGGCCGATGCCGATCGCGCTCAACATTCGTCCGGCGTGGCCCTGCGATGCGCGATGAGAGAAAAACAGGTCCGGCTGGCAGCCTGTGCAGCCGCCAAGCAGATGGATGACGCCGGGCTTGAGGCCGGCGGCGAGTAGCTGGCGGCGATTGGCTTCCGCCAGGTCCAGGTGCAGGCTGGGTCCGATGAGCGAGTGGCCCGGAGCCCGCTGGGTGAGAAAGAGCATGGGGTACTTGGCGCGCACCGGATCGCTATCGTAGACCTCGCGGAAGAGGTCTTTAGAATAGGCAAACTGGGACTCGAAGCTGGAGAGCACCTCTTCGCCGACGGCGTAGCAGCAGCAGCCGATGCCAGGGCCGATAGCGGCAATCAGATCTTCCGGCCTGGAGCCGTATTCGAGCCTCATGCGGCCGATGCCGGTTTCGACGATGCGCTTTACCGTTCCGCGCCAGCCGGCGTGGAAGGCGGCAACCGCGCGGCGCTTGCAGTCGACCACCAGGATGGGGATGCAGTCGGCTGTCTGCACGCCGAGAAGCAGGCCGGGGGCATCGGTCATCAATCCATCAGCCCTCCTTGGCAGCTCTCTTGCTGTATCGCCGGCAGAGACGATGACGAGGATGTTGGAGTGAATCTGACGAATCGAAATAAGGGGCGTGTCCGCGCTTCCGGTTATTGCTTCCGCGAAGAGCCTGCGGTTCTGTGCGACTCTCTCGCGTTCGTCGGCGGCCGTGAAGCCGAGATTAAGCTCGCCGGCCGCGTCTTCGGCACAGTATGCTCGGCTGACGCCGCCCTGGCGCGTGCTGAATCCGTGCCAGAGCCACGGTGTCTCCTGCCAAGCAGGAACCGCAAGCCATTGCACTCCGTTCGCAGCGATGCAAGGCGCCCGTGCGGCCTGGAACAGCTCCGTCTTGGATAGCCTTTCATACGCAGCACGCTCAAGACGTATTCGCTGTGTGATTCCAGAAGCGCTTCCGCGCAGGCTGCGCACCAGGCCAGCCTTCTGAAGCAGCGTGTCGGTGCTCTGTGCGGCGAGACTACGAGCCGATGCGGATTCTAGGTCTGGTTTGCGATGGGTCGGCATCTGCTTTTGATTTTAGAGCGGCGGTTGAGCGAGCAGGTGGGCCTGCCTTCCGGCAGGCCCGCTCGAGAGGCATTTGAGGGAGGGGATCCAGGGGGGGTAAAGGAAGTGATCCGTAAAGGATCCTCATTAGGAATGGGATACCTTCGTGGAAGGGACGAACATCGGGGAAGCCTCTGCTTGTTATATAGAAAGATGCAGGAATCGGAAAAAAGTTGCAAGTCGGCATTGCGTTTCTCTGGAAAACAGGTTTGCCGGCGACAATAACCTCGCCGCGGCTTACCTCTCTGGCACCTCTGGTAACAAATGCGCGCGATTCGACTTGCATTGAATGGGTCGCGTTGGCACTCTCAAGAGTGTGAAGGGTTGGCAGTTCATCATCCTGATTGCAATTGGGATACTCGGGTTCGGCTACATCTGGCTGCATCGAGTGGAGCTTGGCCTGGTGCGCCCGGCAAGTCTCGAAAGCGAAAGCGCGACTGGCGGCGAGCCTGGCGCCCACATCTTTCGCCCGGCGCGCATCGCTTGGGAGAATGTGGACCGCAGCCCCGACGGGTTCAAGGTGGAGATGCCGGCCGACGTCAGGCAACTGCAGGTTCCCGCCATCAATGAGCAGGGCGGGGTGGATCAGATCAACATGATCCTCTCCAACGCCAGCGCGGAGACCACCTTTGCCGTGGCCTGGGCGGACGATCCGCCAGTGGCGCGGATCAGCGACCGCAATGCGGGCCGAATCCTGGACATGGCGCGCGACGATGCGATGGCGCGAACGCAGACCTCGATGACCACAGAAGCCAGGAACTTCGTCAGCGGCTTTCCGGCGCGGGATTTCTCAGCCCGCAACACGAATGGCGGAGTGATGACGTCGCGCCTGATCTACGTCAACCAGCGGCTCTATATGCTGATCGCGGCGTTCCCCTCGGATAGCGCACGCCGCGAGCAGGATGTGGCAAGGTTCTTTGACTCTTTTGCGATTGTCGCTACCGAGCGAATCCCCGAGACGCTGCCGCCGGCGCAGGCTGCCCAATAAAGGCTGATTCATCAGCTGAGCCGGGGCGGCCTCGGCATCAATCGGTTGCGATAGGCTGCCAAAGCTCGACACGGTTCCCTTCCGGATCGGTGATCCAGCCAAACTTTCCGAAGTCATAGCTTTCGCGTTTT
>CAZASC010000150.1:0-7813 GCA_964487695.1 uncultured Victivallales bacterium | reverse complement strand
CGCTGCCGCTGGCATGCGCGGTCAACAGGAAGTTCGTGTTCCACAACCAGTTGAGAGAGGAGTTTCTGTTGAGTGTGAAGGCTCCAGTGTTTGTGGTTGCACCATTTGGCGGGACACTGCCAGTTCCGCACCAGCCACGGCAAACGTACTGCGTCATTCCACTCGTATCGGTAGTAGTGACGCTGTTGCTGAGCAGCGAGCCACTCACCCACGAATAAACACCTGTGCCAGGCGTTGTCAAACCATGTCGAGATGCGATCACCATGCTGTAGAAACCTGACACCATGAACGTATTGGTCACGCTAGGAGCCGGGTTCCAGTTCGTATCTCCAGCCTGCGATGCAGTTACCGAGACAGAACCGTTTCCCGTAAAAGTGAGATTTGCGTCGCCCGTGAGCAATGCCGGTCCCGACTCAACAGCAAAGTTTATCGGCAGGCCAGACGAAGCCGTTGCGTTTAAAACAAGTGAGTTTGTCGCCACTTGATCGGGGATCGGTGGGAAATTGATCGTCTGATTAGAGAGGCCCTGTTGAGTGACAACAATACTATAGGTTCCAGTGGTGAACTCCGCGAAACCACCCACCCGGAGATAGTAATTCGCCGCTGCGCCGCTCTGAATCCACTCGACCTTGGATGTGGCGATAAGGACTGAATCAGTTTGCAGAACACCAGTGACTCCATCGGCGGCAATCAGTGCGAGCGTGCTGTCCCATAATGTGCCATTGCTAACCGTAACAATGTACCCTTTTGCCGAATTGGTAGCCAGAAATGTGAACCAGTCATGATCGCTATCCACCTCAATACGCCCATTGTAGTTCGACCCGATCGTGATGGCATGGGCGTTCGCGGCAGAATCGCCATAGTTGTCATGAGCCGAGGCTGGAATGGCAGGAAACAGCAAGAGAGTCAGGAGGAAAACGCCGAGCAGCGTCACAACAAATGAAATTTGTTCACGCATATCGCATCTCATAGTCTGCAAATGTCCCATGTTCAAGGAGATACGGCTTTGGGAAGAATATTACGAGTGAATCTTGTTGTCCAGAATCATACAGGCATTTTTGAGCGACGGGCATACGCAATGCGTAACCGGCGCGCCCAGCCCCGCGCTCAAGTTTTTGTGATTGTTTGCAATAGTGCGGTCGGCTATTTTGGTCACACTATGAAGACGATACGCACAGGGATCGGGTTTGACGCGCACAGGCTCCGCAAAGGGCGAAGTCTTGTGCTTGGCGGCGTCGAATTCAAACATACACACGGATTGGAAGGCCATTCTGACGCTGACGTGCTATGTCACGCAATCATGGATGCACTGCTCGGCGCAGTGGCCGATGGCGATATCGGCGTGCATTTCAAGAACACCGACCCGCGATGGAAAGGCGTGAGCAGCATCGCACTGATGAAAACTGTGAGGCGACGGCTAAAGGCCAAAGGCGCACGGATTATCAATGTTGACTCGACCCTCATGGCAGAACAACCGAGGATAATGCCACGCGCACAGGAAATGCGGAGCAACATCGCCACAGCTTTGGGCATTTCAATTGACAGCATTTCAATAAAGGCAACCACGATGGAACGAATGGGTGCGGTTGGGCGGCAGGAAGGAATGGCAGCAATGGCGGTGGCCACGGTGAAGATATGAAGATTCACAACACACTGACGAAGCGCCTTGAGGAATTTGTTCCTCTCGACGGCAGAAACGTACGCATGTACACGTGCGGCCCGACGGTCTATGATTTCGCACATATTGGCAATTTCCGGGCATATCTGTTCGAGGATCTGCTGCGCCGCTATCTTAAGTTTGCAGGTTACACGGTGAAGCAGGTGATGAATCTGACAGATGTTGATGACAAGACGATCAGAGGTGCCAACGGTGCAGGCATCAGCCTCAACGACTACACGAAGAGGTTTAAAGATGCTTTTTTTGCCGACCTGAGGACGCTAAACATCGAACCCGCCGAGCATTATCCGGCGGCAACCGATCATATTCCTGGCATGATCACGCTGATTCAGACACTGTTCGACAAAGGGTACGCATACAAGTCGGATGATGGCTCGGTCTATTTCAGCATCGTCAAATTCCCGGAGTACGGGAAGCTGGCGCATCTCGACAAATCCGGTCTTCGCGCCGGCGCCCGTGTCGCGCAGGATGAATACGAGAAGGAAAACCTGGCTGATTTTGCGCTCTGGAAGGCATGGGACGAGAAGGATGGCGCCGTTGCATGGGATTCCCCATGGGGCAAGGGCCGGCCAGGCTGGCATATCGAATGCTCGGCTATGAGCATCAAGTACCTCGGTGAGACATTCGATCTGCACACAGGCGGTATTGATAATATTTTCCCGCATCACGAAGACGAGATTGCCCAGAGCGAGGCAGCGAGTGGAAAGCCGTTCGTGAAATACTGGATGCATTGCGCCCACCTCGTGGTTGACGGAAGGAAGATGTCCAAGTCACTGGGAAATTTTCACACTCTTCGAAATATTCTGGATCGCGGTTATTCCGGCAGGGAAATCCGCTACGTTTTGATGGCAGCTCACTACCGGCAGTCGCTCAATTTCACTTTCGAGGCTTTGGGTGGTGCACGCGCTTCTTTGAAGCGACTTGACGATTTCATTGCCCGTCTCAATGAGAATGCCGGCAGTGAACCAACTACAGTCAAGCTGCCGGCCTGGGCGGAAAAAGCCCGCGCACGATTCATATCAGCAATGGATGACGATCTGAATATTTCCGAAGCACTGGCGGCTTTGTTCGATATGGTCCGTGATGGAAACAGCGCTATTGATGCCGGACTAGAGAAAGTTGGTGCAAAGGCAACGCTGGACCTGATTTGCGATTTGGATCGAGTCCTCGGCATCTTCGAAAAACAGGAAGACAAGCCTGGCGACGAAGCGTTGCGGCTTGCCGATGAACGCGAAATCGCGCGAAAGGCAAAGAACTGGGCCGAGTCCGACCGGCTTCGCAAAGCGCTGGCGGAGACTGGATGGGAAGTGCGCGATACGCCTGAAGGGCCGAAACTGAAGAGGAAATAGGGAAACTCTCAATGTCCAAGTCTCAATGTTCAAGTCTCAAGGGGATATTTATCACTTTCGAAGGGCCTGAAGGCGGTGGAAAATCGACACAGATTGCGGGCCTGGCGAAACGGCTAAAGCGAGCGGGACGCAAGGTTATCTGCACCCGCGAACCAGGCGGCACGAGCACCGGTGAGGTCATTCGCAACATTCTCCAGCATGACTTCGCTGGCGAGGCTGTTTTTCCTGCTGCGGAGACACTGCTCTTCGAGGCAAGCCGCGCGCAGCTGGTCGAAAAAGTAATCCGGCCCGCTCTCAAGAAAGGCGTCATCGTGTTATGCGACCGCTTCACCGACTCCACGATAGCCTACCAGGGATATGGCCGAGGTTTCGATGTTGAAAAGATAATTGACATCAATTCCTTCGCCACAGCTGGCCTCGAACCAGATCTGACTATTCTTCTCGATGTCAGCATCGAGTGTGGATTCGAGCGCCTGAAAGGACGAAACGCGCACCAAAAGACAGCTCACGACCGTATGGAACGCGAAGCTAGAACGTTCCATAAGCGCGTCAGGGCTGGATTCCTTAAGCTTGCCCGGCGCTGGCCCCGACGATTTATCGCAATCGATGCGAATAGCGATGCAATGACAGTTGAAACTAACATCTGGGCTGTTGTGAAGAAACACTTGTGATAAGAACACCCGAGCGGTAGCGGAAGTCCAATGAATCTCGACGAAGCTTTTGATTATTTGCGACGTGTTTTTGAATCGTCAAAGGTTGCCCAGGCGTACATCGTTGAAGGCGATTTGCGCGGGAATGCGCAGCAATTGACGGAACGAACGCTTCCCCTGCTCTTCTGCGAAGCCACCTCCAAACCCTGCGGTAGATGCAGGGCATGTCACCAGATCAAACAACATACGCATCCCGATGTTCTTTGGGTGGAACCGCAGAAGAAGTCGCGCATCATCTCGATTGACCAGGTTCGAGAACTTCAGCAGCTGATTTTCCAGACGGCATTTGCCGGCGGATGGAAGGCCTGCGTGCTTGTAGGTGCAGACCGACTTAACCAGTCTGCATCCAATGCCTTTCTCAAGACGCTGGAAGAGCCACCTGAAAAGAGCGTGTTCTTTCTTCTGACAGACAGCCCTCAATCTCTACTTCCAACCATTATTTCGCGCTGTCAGTATATTTCCCTCTCCACCGATGAGATCGCAATCAGGGATGAATGGCGCGAGGAGCTGCGGGACATTCTCGCAGGTCATGTAGCCAACAATCCGACGCTTGCCATCGCAAATGCCGAGCGCATGCTGCGACTCCTGAAGAAGATGAAGGCCGTGGCTATTGACGAGGAATACGAGAGGGCAGAAAACAGGGCCGTCGTTGACGAGAGCGGCAAAAAGAAAGTGACAGAGGAAGACGACACGCTGGATGCGCGCGCCGAAGCTCAATACAGGGAATGGCGAAAGTCAGTATTGCGACTAATGCTAAGCTGGCATCGCGATATACTGCTCCTCGTTTGCGGGTCCGAGCATGAGTTGCTCATCAACGATGACCAGACGGCACTTCTAGCGGCCAAGGCACAAGGCATCTCACAGAGCAAAGCGCTCGCCAATGTCCGCATAATCGAAGATATAAACCGAAGGATAGAAGAAAACCTGGCTGAAGGGCCGGTCATCAATTTTGCATTCCAACGATTGGGAAGGAACGCCTGAACTTTCTCATGGACAATGCGGTGGGCTCGTGATGATATTCATTAATCTTGGAGATGATGACCAATGTACCGAAACGCGCACATCGAAATAGATGACGGCCCCAAGCTTGAGTGTTTCTGCCCCACCGAGCTGGCTGCCGACGACGGCAATCTTTGCATTATAGAATCCAACGGCATTCTCGAATCTGGCAGGATAGTGCACATCGAAACCGTTGACGCCGAGCTGCCCGCCGACAAGAAAACTCACAAGGTGCTGCGTCGTGCCACTCTGCAGGATCAGGCCAAGTCGCACGAGAACGCTGTTATGCGGAAAATGGCAATGAGCGCCTGCGTGTCCAAGGCAGAGAAATTTAAATTGGAAATGCGACTGGTGCGTGTGCGATACAGCTTCGATCGCGCCGTGCTCATAGTGCTTTTCACAGCCGAGGAGCGCGTGGATTTCAGGGAGATGATCAAGGAATTGACAGCTGAACTGCATACGCGCATCGAGATGAAGCAGATCGGCGTTCGCGACGAATCAGCCATTATCGGCGGCATGGGCCCCTGCGGCAGGGCGCTTTGCTGCTGTTCCTGGCTGCACCAGTTCGCGGCGGTCAATATCAAGGCCGTGAAAACACAAAACATATCTTTAAATCCGGTGGCCATAACCGGTATGTGCGGCAGACTGAAGTGTTGCCTGCGCTATGAATACGAGACATACAAGGAGATAGGACGCAACATACCGCGACTCGGATCCACGGTGCAATGCCCGTGCGGAAAAGGCTGTGTTGTCTCCAAGGATGTTCTAAAGCAACGCGTAAGGGTCAGGCTTGATGATCATCGTGTGCTGGAGTACGATGTTGCGGAGGTAAAAGGTGGCATCTTTGATAAGGAAGAAGACGGGAGGTCGACCGATGAAGATACTAGTCCTGAACGGACCGAACTTGAATCTGCTGGGGAAACGGGAGCCTGATGTTTACGGGAGCTCGAGCCTTGACGACATCATGGGGCGCTTGAAAAAGCATGCGAAAAAGCTTGGCTGTGATATAGCTGCATTTCAAAGCAATGAAGAAGGATCTCTCGTGACACAGATCGGCGAGAGCATCGGAAAGTATGACGGAATCATTATGAATCCTGCTGCGTACACGCACACCAGCGTTGCAATTCGCGATGCGCTTCAGGCATGTAAACTTCCATGCGTGGAGGTGCATTTGTCCAACATCCATGCGCGCGAGGAGTTCAGGCACAAAAGCATGACAGCGGCCGCCTGCATCGGATTAATAGCGGGGTTTGGAGGTACCAGTTACATCCTGGCGCTTGAAGCCCTGGTGGATTATCTCGCCCGTTCGAAAAATGCATGACTAGTTTCCGAAAGGACAACCAATGAAAAGAAGCAAAACAAAATACGTTCAAACCGTGGTGGTTGGTTCCGTTGCTCTCGATTCGATAGAAACGCCATTCCAACGTAAGAAAGACCTGCTTGGCGGTTCCTGCAGCTATGCTTGCTCAGCCGCATCGTTCTTCACACGCGTTGGCATGGTGGGAATCGTTGGCGACGACTTTCCAGCGAGACATATTGAACTGTACAACGACTTCGGAATGGACCTGGCCGGACTCCAGATCGTTCCAGGCAAAACCTTTCGCTGGTCTGGCGTATATGAAGACGATATGATCAACAGACGAACACTTTCCACGGAATTGAATGTGTTTGCCTCGTTCCTGCCTGAACTGCCCGATGAATACAGCAAGGCCCGTTTCTTTCTCCTCGGTAACATTGCGCCGGATTTGCAGTTACATGTGCTATCAAAGGCCGAAACAACTGCGTTCACAGTCGCGGACACAATGGATCTCTGGATCAACACAGCACGGAAACCCCTTATGAAGCTCATTTCCAAAGTAAATATGCTGATGTTGAACGACAGCGAAGCCAGACTCTTAACCGGTCGCCATAATCTTAAAGCGGCGGCTTCCGCATTATTACGAATGGGTCCCCAGTATATTGTAATCAAAAAAGGAGAGCACGGCGCAATGTTGTTCTCCAAAGCTGGTATTTTCCTCGTGCCGGCCTTTCCGGTTGACGAGGTTGTAGATCCAACTGGTGCCGGCGACACTTTTGCAGGCGCATTCATAGGTTCTCTGGCAAAATCGGGAAGCGTCAGCGAGCATTCTGTAAGAGAATCTCTTCTGTACGGGAGCGTCGTAGCATCGTTCTGTGTTCAGGAGTTCAGCCTTGATGGCCACAAATCGCTCACGCTCAAAGCCATCAACACCCGACTTTCAGAGCTGAAGAGCATGATCAAGCACAAGTAAACGTGCCTGCAACGCCCCGAAACGGATTGAAAAACGCATCCGCTCCTTGTACGTCATGAGTCTATGAAGCAACGAGGCTCACAATGACCCAAAAGTGGTGCCGGACTGGCTGGCGGCGACTGGCAGAAGATCGAGCAAACAGTCCAAGAAGAACTCGGAAAACAAGATGTCACCATCGTCGAATACGACCGGGCAAGATAACTCGTCTTTTCTTTCCGCAGCCGCTCAGATTCTGAAATCTGCAATCAGAAATCTGGAATCCTATAATTAATTCACGAGTGGGAAAAGCAGTACGATTGCGGAACGCGGCGATGATTGACAAAGAGAATCTCAGACGTTGCACAACCCTTCGAGATATGCCGTTCGCGCAAATCGTGATCGGCAACACGAATCTCTCGCAGGCAAGGCTCGAATATGCCGGTGAGTCACCGGACAAACACGATGGCAAGAACGCATCTGGACATAACGCGGCTGGTGATATAGATTGCAGAAACTCTGTTGCGGGAGTAATTCAGTGGCAGAATGTCAGCTTCCCAAGCGGACGAAACCCATTTTCAAAAAGTGTAAACGCTTCCCTTTAGAACTCTTCAACACGCATTGGAACCCTGCAAACACTAGCTCAAATCAACGTTGTGTTTTGTGCTGCTGATTTTGTGACACTCTGGATCGGGTCGGTTTTGGATGGCACAAACCAAAACTTTTGACAAAACTTTTTTGACTCCTAAACGGTCCACTTCAGCCAAAAATAATATGCCACGGTCACGCCGATAAATCGGATGCCGGAGCGGATAGGCTCAACACCATAGG
>CAZASC010000149.1:1853-7826 GCA_964487695.1 uncultured Victivallales bacterium | reverse complement strand
CAAGGTGCGGGTGGTCAATGTTGTGGATCTTATGACGCTAATGTTTCCCGACAAGCATACGCACGGGATGGACGAGATGTCGTTCAATGCGCTGTTCACTGAAACGGCGCCGGTGATCTTTGCCTTTCACAATAATCGCTGGCTGATCCATACGTTGGTTCACGGGCGTTCCAATGAAGCTCGCTTTCACGTGCACGGTTATATGGATCAGGGAACAACCACGACACCGTTCGATATGGTTGTCCTGAATGAGATGAGCCGGTTCCATCTTGCTCTCGATGCCCTGAAGCACATTCCTCGTCTCCGCTTGGAGGCCGCGGAGGCAATCACCTTCTTCAACCAGCAATTGAGTCGTCACCACGACTTTATTCGGGAGCATCTTGAAGATATGCCGGAGATCAGGAACTGGCAGTGGACGAAGGACTTCAGCGATTCCGTTGACCCGGCTTCGATGGCCAAGGGACATCCAAAGAAGGCCATGTTTACGGACAGTTAAGCGGATACGGTTGAACTCCATGCGGAGGCGATCCAGCGCAAAAAGTACGTTGTGGCGTCCTCTGCTTCATTGACTCTGAAACCAAAGAGAAGAGCTTGCATGATCCGAAGTAACCATCCGATTGGCTGAAGGTTGATGGAGCGAATGAGTCGGTTGAGTTGGCGCTCATTTCTCACTGGTCCAGGAACCATGCCGCTGACGGGTTGCGGGAAATACTCGACACGAAACCCTGGGAAACACTATCGAGCGTATTTGTTGTTTCAGCTCAGGCATCCGGGCGATGCCCTGAATACAGCAGCCCCTTTCAGCACTGAGCTCATGCTGAGCGAAGCGTTGCCCATCTCATCGGTTGGGTTACACCGTTGCCTCAGGTGCGTCGGCAACTGCGTCTGCCTGTATCGTTTCCGGCAAGTCAAGGCGCGCTACTCCAATCCGATTGTCGGCCATCCCGTAATAGACGTCGAAGCGGTCAGGAGTTCCCAGATCGTCGCGCCGGTCGATGCCCGTTGGGAACACAACATTGGCGACCATTCCTTCGCGTTCCTGCGAAAGAATCGGTGTCAGCACCGGCTCGACGGAACGATAAGTAATCACGAGTGGATGCTCTTTTGAGAAAATCATTACCCCTGCCGAATAACGCAATATGTGCCTGTCGGTTTCAGGCGCATCAATTTCGCTGACTCCGTGATAGACGATCATCCATCCGTGCCGTGTCAAGACAGGCGGAGTCCCTCCGCCGATCTTGAGTCGTTCCCAAGGAGATACCGGTGAGGCCAGGCGATGGTGAAATGTGAATTTGCCAGCGCGAAACGGCTTATGGTCAAGTGTCATTGGGCAGTAAGAAATCCAGATGCTCTCGCGATCGATATCGACCATACGGGTCGCAGGGCTGCAGGCGGTCTCCTCGGGACGGGTGCCGGGAAAGAGCGGGCGGTGAAGCAAGGCCAACTCCGGTTGCCCGGATGGATCGGGAATCACGGCAGGGAAGAGGCTTCCATCTTTATCGTCTGCGTTGTCGAAATCGATACCGTCTGTGGACGCAAAAGCAGCAAGCCCCAGACGTTTCCAGTGGAGGATATCCCCCGATACCGCCAGGGCAATACGTGGGCCATGGGACGACCATGCCGTATAAGTCATGAGATATCGTTGAAGTGGCGCTACAAACGTGACGCGAGCATCTTCACAGCCGCCGCTGCTGTCGGAGCGGCGTTCATATTCAACTTCCGGCTCTAAAGCTATGCCAAGTCTCTCGACACCAACGGGATCGCCGGATTCATTAAAACGAACACGCGCTATCCCTATGCGCGAATAGTTCCCTTTAGCGACCAAGCGGGGAAAGAGATACAGATTGCCGTCGGGGCCGCGTGCGGCTCCCGGATTCAGTACTCCTTCCACCTCATGAGGATTGCCGGCTTCTGGCTCCATTACAATCCCCAGGCGTTGCAGCATGAATGTGCTCATTGAATTTCCTCGCGCAGTCCTTCGGGTTACATGACCTACTTGGCGCCAAGACAAGCAAGGATGGTCTTGATGACCACGTTGGTATCGTCAGGACCTTTGACAGAAATCGATACGACACCCGCCCGTTCCGCCGGATAATCGTTCCCCCCTGGAAACAGAGCATCTCCGACGTAGATCATCTCCTTTGTGGAAAGATGGAGAGTATCCCGAAGCTTTCCGATGCCGTAGGCTTTGTCGATGCCAGGCTTGGTCACGTCGATTGAGGTTGCGCCGCCCATACGGACGGAGAACTCCGGGATAAGGGTATCCAGTATCGCTGCGATCTTCTTGCGCTTGGCGAAGTCAGCATCCCACTCTTCCTTTTCTGCCAACGGCGCTTGCTGGCCCAACGCGGAAAAGGTGACCTGGCTTCCCCGGTCCTCAATCACCTCTCCCCAAACATCGTTGGCGCGGCAACCCGCATCTCCGACCGCTTTGTTGAGGGACTCGATGATCTTCGTTTTGTCTTCAGGAGATAGATCTTCCGAATAGAGTTCCGTCCATTTGTCGGCATACTGAAAGAATTTTGTTCCGCAGGTTGGGAGCAAGGACAAGTTCGCAAGGCAACTGCCTTGTGGCAGATCAGTGAGAAGCTGCTTCTCGAACTGCGCCCAGGCGCCTCCCGAGATCACTGCAACCTTGACGACGCCTAAAAGATCATGCAGCAGTGCTGCAGTTTGCGGAGCGAGCGATGATTTGCTGGGTGCGAGGGTACCGTCCAGATCAAACACAATGAGCTTCTTCATTTATCTCCAGACCGCAGGTGCGGCGGACTCAATTTCGTTTTATGTCCTTGGTTCCTTCGCATGGACGATTCCTCCAACCATCAAGGAATTGCGATCTCCAGTAGCGTTATCGCTCCATTGGGATGAAACTCGCACACCCCAATCTCCGCGGGCAAGATCCACACATTGCCCATTTCCACATCGTAGGGAGTTCCTTCGTGCATGATTCGCCCTGAACCATCGATGCAAACCAATACACGTGGTTCTGCCGCCGCTCCAAGAGTGAATGGCGTTTGGCCAAGCAGTCGCCATAACAGGAAGGCGCCGCATTCAAACAGTCTCTGGCGCTCAACAGGGATGGTAGTCTCTATGCAGGGCGCAACCAGACCGCCTTCGTTCGAGCCAAACGCGATGCAGGCAAACGCCTGCTCGACTTGCAAAGGCCGTGGCTTTGTGGTCTGGGGGTCGACACGACCCCAATCGTAAAGCCGGTATGTGGCATCGCTGTTTTGCTGAACTTCGAAGACTACAACATCCTTGCCCAGAGTGTGAACTGTTCCTGCAGGGATAAACACGGCATCACCCGGCTTCGGGGCGATGCACACGAGCAGGTCCGCAATGGTACCGTCGTTGAGCGATTGACGTAGAATGCTGGCAGTTGTCCCTGGCTGCAGACCGGCATAGATTTGGCTTTCGTCCTCAGCCTTAATGACAACCCATGCTTCTGTTTTTGCCGCATCTGTTGGTGGGATCAATTCGGAAGGGAAATCTCCAGGATGTACCTGCACAGAAAGCATCTCGTGTGCATCCAGAAATTTGAGCAGTAATGGAAAGCGGCGAAAGCGGCATGAGAGCTTGCCCATCATTTGTTCTCGGAACTGCTCCATCACCTGCCCGATCGTCTGCCCCTTCAGCGATCCATTCGCAACCAGACTTTGGTGGTCGGTACGATCACTTAAGACCCAGGCTTCCCCGATCGGCCCATCGCCCGGAAGCGGCGCGCAAAGCAGCCTTTCCAATTGACGGCCTCCCCACAGTCGGTATTGATAGATCGGGTCGAACTGCAGTGGATACAACCGCGTATTGCCCATTTGTTATTGCCCATCCTTCATCACCGAGACCATTAACCTGGTAAAGCGCCAAAGTGTATGCGACGAAATGCCTCGCGGGTCTCGCCGCAATGGCCCGGAATCTGTGCCAGGAATCAATTTGCTGAGCTTGCAGGCATCGGTGGTTGCCGGTGGCCATTTGGAACCCACGCCAGATCGCCGCTCAGAACATAGATGGCGAGCGCGGCAGCCATGAAGATCGCTCCTATCCAGAATTTCCAGTCACGGTGCATACGCCGCCAGTAAGGACCTGGGGCTGGCTCGCCGTTGTCACTGCTGTTTCCTTCGGGATTGTGCCTGTTACCAGTCATTGTTCCTCCACATCAGATAAATACTCATCGCTGCGTGTTGCCTTGTTGCAATGGGCTCGGTGGTACAAAGACTTCTGTCCTGCCCAGAACCTGCTTGTCTTCTCTTCAATGTCGAGTAACCCGCAAAAGAACGCCTGCGCCTTCATGTGCGAGTCCGATGAATGATTCTCAGCAACACGGTCGAGCTTGTCGCAATACCTGCCTGTTGATTGTCCTCAACGGTATTTGAGGCGTTCACGCCGGCTGTTCATCGGCGGACCCGCAACATGGTCGCTTGCGTACCGCTCCGGAATGGCGCGGAGAATTGGGCCACACCGATCGGCACTCGACTCGGTGTGGCATCTCCTGTGTGTCCTTCGTTGCAAGGCCATCTCCGGATTACTGCTCGGGAAGACCGGCAACTGCTATTGGGACACTTGGCCTTCGGGTCTTAGCGTCTGCCTCCGCCTGCATGGCCACGGCCATCGCGAACTTCATTTCCTTTGAAGTGAGCTACCCTATCGAGCCGATTGGAAGGCGCTGCCTTCTCGCCGCGTTGGGGCCTTGGCCCGCTATAGCCATGTTCCGGGTGAAAGCGATTGTTGACGTGTCCTCGGAAATTGTCGGAGCCATGAAACCAGGGACCGGCGCCAATGAATATGCCGCCGGAGAACCATTCCCGCCCGTAGTAGCCATACGGGGCACAGTCATAAGGCGCCGCGTCATAGTATCCGTACGGGCATTCGGGAGCGACGCCGATTTCAACACCAATCTGAGCCGATGCTTTCGGTGCGGTAGCCATGATGGCGCATCCAGCAAAAGCTGCCAGTGCAAGAAGCTTGAATCCTGTCATTTGAATTCCCCTTTGTTTTGGGCTGTCGACGAAGGCCCATGAACTCATCACGATAGAGATTCGAATCGGCAGAGTCTGAGCAAAAACGATCATTCGGAATGTGCCGGCATGATTGCCGGCGTCGCATTGTGACCATAATGCGCGCAGCAACAGGAAGCAATGCGCCGCGCTCCTCGAGGACGATCGAAGTGAATCCGCAAGGGAGTTCATATCGAACTCCTCAAGGGCCTTGCGAGGGCCCTTGTGCGCTCGAACAGTGCGGCTCAAGCGGCATTTCTGGTTTCTCCTGGAACCTGGTCCTGAATCAATTCATCGAAGATGGTGCGATATTGGATCATTGCGGCGCGGAGTTCTTCGGTGGTAGCGTCAAGCCGGCTCATCCGGAATGCGACCGCGTGCGCGATGCGGTAGTTCTCCATGATTCCAGGATAGTCGACGCTCACATCCGCTGCGCGCTGCTCAAACGACACGCGTGGATATCCACGGCTCTCAAGAATCGTATCCACAAGAGCGTTGGCCTCTGTGACGGCAGCCTTTGGGTGATCGATGAAACGGGATTGAATCGCATGCCACTCGCCGACAAAGAGTTCCCGCTCTTTCGCACTGAGATTGCGAATCGTCAGCCCTTCCACGCGTGTCTCTCGTTTTGCCAGTAAGGTTTCGGCCTCGCGCGCTGAACCGATATCCAAAACGGCACGATCGTATTCCGTTCCGAAACGATCGCGAAATGCCTGAGTTCTGTTCTTGCGGCGCTCCATCAAGGCGCCGACCAGAATGAGAACCAAAACAAGCAGAACAACCGCACCAACGATTAGCTGCATGCTCGTAAAGTAATAGCCCATGATCCTGTAATCCATTGCATTCTCCTTTGCGGGTCCATCCGCGGCAAAAGGCGCCCATCGAGCAGGACCTTCGTACCACGCTGATTCCCATTGCCCTGCATCATGTGCCTTGGAGAATGGGAATGATGGGCAGAATTGCTCGCTCCGAACTCCAGGAA
>CAZASC010000149.1:0-1843 GCA_964487695.1 uncultured Victivallales bacterium | reverse complement strand
TGTTGATCTGGTCATGCGCAATACTCCGCGGGATCTGCTGCCGTTGCCGAACCTGTTGGGATGCGAAGGAATGGTTCGCACATGCAAGGCGTAATAGTTCCAGCGTCTGTCATTTCTCGCGCTTCATTCACAACGGCCGTCGCAATAACTCTCGCGCGTAATCAAGCGCCGGCTCGTGTGACGATCGACGTGCACTGAGCAAATACGACCATCATTCGAATGTATTGCCGCAGCATACTCGTTGTAATATGTCGGGAATGAAACGGGTGCGGAGAGTTGCAATCGCATACGATCCACATTCGACGGCATCTCGAAAGCCGTGACCAGGCCAACACGCTTGGGAATATGAATGGAAGGACACACCTTGCCATTCGTTTGAACGTTATCAAATGCAATCTGTTCCTGACCAGAGGAGGTCATGATCATGAAACTGAGTACTCACGATAAGGCGGCCGGGAAGCTTCACGAAGTCCAGGGTGCAATCAAGCAGAAGGTTGGGGAAATCAGCGAGAATCCCGATTTGGCAGCAGACGGGCAAGCGGAGAAGAATACGGGCAAAGTACAACACTTTGTCGGCAAGCTCGAAAAGGCCCTGGGGAAATAATTAACCGGCATCAACAATGACTTCAGAGAGGTTGATACAGAATGTCGCAATCAGTGTTGGAAAAGATGAGCGAGCAAATTGATGAGACGGCCCACAAGGCCTCTCGAGCAGCATCCGCAGTCGCGGACGCATTTGAAGACGGCGTGACAACCGCACGTCGTGTCGCAAAGCATGGGGGCCACGTCGTAACTGACGCGTATGTCGATACCAGAAGGCGGGTACAGCAAAACCCCATTGAAGCCGTTGCGGCGACATTCGCCATCGGCATTGCAACTGGAGCAGCTATTGGTTGGTTGCTAAGACGGAAAAGCTGTTAAGGTCTATTGGATGGTATCTCCATCCAAAGGGAAAGACCCGTGTGGCGGTGCGGCTGAGGGCGGAAGTCACCGCGGCGCCGCACAACGGATTCCACCCATGAATGCAGGGCGAAGCGAATTCCCGAGTGTCTCTGCCTCGCAGTGACACCCCAAGATGCATGTCAAAGGGATTCTGAAAAGCTCCGAGTTGGGTTGCATTTTCTCAGCGTCTGTCTTCCAATAATGGTTGCGTATCGTACGGTTCCGGTGTTCCCCGAGTCCACTTGTCCCGATCACGCACTTGGCAATCGAGGAGCTCTTCCAATCGGTCAAACTGCAAAGACCCGGTCGGAATACCGTGTGGAGTCACTCGACGATGGATTCGACCGCCGATATGGAGACCATCCTATATATGGCGATCTCTCCCAGTCGATCAGAAACCCACATTTGCTTAACCCCGTTGCTTGCCGCGACAGGTGCGCTCGTCCATATATCGCGTCGTCAATGAGTCTGCAGGGTTTGGAGGCAACAGCTTGGACAATACCCAGATAGGGGCAAAGGATCGAACTGTCCACGGGCACTTTGGCAGGTTTGCCACGCTAGCCTGCACCTGGCTCGGATCCACGTGGGCGTTTCTGTGTGCAGGCCTTGCGGTTGTTGTGTGGGGAGCGGCGGGCCCCGTTCTTCATTTCTCGGAAACCTGGGCTCAGGCCATCAATACAGGCACGTGTATAGCAACCTTCCTGATGGTATTTCTCATCCAGAACACGCAAAACCGAGACGCGCGCGCGATCAACCTCAAACTCAATGAGTTGATTCGCGCCATGGACAGCGCTCGTAACCAGTTGATCGACATTGAGAAACTAAGCGATATGGAACTGGATGAAATGCAGGCCACATACGAGAAGATCAAGACCGGCGGGACCAAACGCGAGAAGCGAAA
>CAZASC010000148.1:0-8028 GCA_964487695.1 uncultured Victivallales bacterium | reverse complement strand
TCTTGTATTGGAATCAGATCCCGCCTTCAGGCTCATCTTGTATTGGAAGAGAGTCTTACCAGACATCTAATTACGGATCTGCTATAATGATGAGCATCGAGCGTCTGCTCGTTGAATTTGGTGGAAACTTGCCTTTCGACACCACATCTTCCCGACTTGCTAGAATCAACTTGTCAGTAAGGTGCGAGGATGCGGGGCGGAGGCCACCATTTGAACCAATTGAACGCTACACGATCGAGGAGCCCCCGCCAATGGAACAAGAGACGCAAGACCTTCCAATCGGTCCCCTTGGAGCCCAGATTGAAGTTGCTCACTTTAGTCATGACAATATGCAAGCTATAGTTAGGCAACTCGATACAAAGGCTGGAGTGTTCATTACGCTTCTCGTGTTCCTCGCAACGGGAATCTTGCCTTTGGCAAAGGATGTCTGCGCTAAGCTCCACTGGTCCGGGCCAGGGGCAGTCAGCAGCTGGGCGTACTTTATTTCTGCATTGGTGTTGGTTGGCGGTCTAGTGGCAACTGCTGTTGCTGTTCAAGGAGTGATTCGTCCACGCGGATCAGAACGCAAGGGAGTCATTCATGGCATCTCGTTCTCACGCGACATCCTTGATCACCGTGCCCCTGAGTTCTACCATGAAGTGACTGCTCAAATGACGGAAGATGTATTGCTTCACACTTTGAATACGCAGAATGTTCAGCTAAGTAGGATCGTTCAGCGAAAAACAGACGCCTTACAGATAGCACGGTGGCCAACGATGATTTCCTTCGTTGCATGGGCATTGAATTGTGCAGTTTCATTTTATATCTTGACTTGGCGGTAGCAAAGGGTCAGTTGAAGTTTCATTGCTGTAGATCGACTCTTAACATAAGATGGTCTGCCCTTCGCTCGCAATAGATGTTTCTGGAAACTCTTGGCGTGCTTCAATCAGAATCTTCCCCAAAGCAAGATCATCATGCTCCGGGGCGTGATGAAATAGATCTACGCGTTTTACCCCCGCGAGCCTTGCGACTCGTGTGGCTTCGAGCCATGTGCTATGGCCCCAGCCGCGACGCACTTCGTATTCCTCCGGAGTGAACTGTGCGTCGAAGACTAGCACGTCCGCGTCTTGAGCAGCCTCAATTAGCTTGCAGTCGTAGAACGGCATTCCGTGCTCCAAGTCACTGGCAACTACGATGACTGACGTTCCGTATTCGAGGCGATACCCGGAACACCCTTGAGGATGATACAGAGGAAAGCTCGTAATCCGCGCGCCGCCGAGATGTATCTCCCCTTTGAGCACATCCACAAACTCTAGTCTGGCTGGAAGGTTATCAAAATCCATCGGCGAATACGGAACAGACATCTGCCCTTTAAGAACAGCCCGTGCCGTTCCAGGCGGATACACGGAATAAAACCTTACTTTATTATCCTGCGAGAACATCGGTTGGAAGAAGGGAATGCCTTGAATGTGATCCCAATGAAAATGTGTTAAAAACAAGTGGACATCCAGTGGTTCTCCGGCGGCCTCAAGCATTAAGGATCGACCTAACGGGAACACACCTGTACCACCGTCAATAATGATGATCTCTCCACTAGGCACTCTGATCTCAAGGCATGCCGTGTTTCCTCCGTAGGTCATGTTCTCGGGTGCTAAAGTAGGGATAGAACCCCGTACGCCCCAGAATTTTAGACTCAGTTTGTCAGGTGATCTCATTTTGGATATTCTGTCCGATCTCCGAATCTCCAGTTGCGCGAAGAGTAGCCTGAGTCGGTTGATGACGATAACAACTATTCCGCATCATTGTCCTCTTCTTCAGAGTACAAAGGCTGATCAACATTTACGTACTCCTGAATATAAATGTCGGCCATCCTTTCGGCCAAAATTTCAAGAGTATCTACAAATCGCTTTGTCGACCGTTGTCCCTTCTTCTGATCTGCAAAAAGAATTGAGAGCTCCGTCAACGCAAGTAAGATTACTTGCGTTTTCGTTTCTCTGTTGATTAAAGTTCTGAAATTATTGATCGTCCTATTGGCTACTACTTCTTCCTTCACCAAAAATGCCAACTCGTCTATTCTTGCAAGGATTTCCTTTGACGGAGTTGTGATTTTAAATTCTGCGAGTGCTTTCCCATATCCACTCCATTTTCTGAAGTCGGAGGCAGCCCCGATTCCAAGAAAGTCAAAAGCTTCAATTTTCTCACGTCGCAAATAGCGAGCTGTTTCATCGGCTGTTCTAACGAACTGTGCCCCATACTCCTCACAGATATATGCGACATCATCTGCAAAGTATTGGGTAGTGTTGCAGGCAATACCTACTATCGTCGCACCTTGTTCACAGAGCCTCCTAACTCCATTTAAAACAATGTGTCTTACCTCGGACTCTCTTTGAGCTAGTTCCATCGACAAGCCCATTCCAGGAAGTGATTCAATAAACACAGCGGGAAAACTAATATCGCCACGGAATATCTTGGAAGTATATTCGCGTGGTCCTTGGGGGGTGTTTCTGAGGATTTTCCTGGAAGGGTGATTGCGGATTCGAGCATTGATCCACTGCCACAACAGCATTCCGGATTCCGGACCATTTCCTGTAAGAATACCCAGGCTATGAACAGTTGGGACTCGTTTGCCGGGCTCATCGATTATATCCGCTACCAGCGCATTGCCTAGCGCTTCGATGATTTGGGAAACATTGAACTCAACTGCAATGCAGAAATCACCGAGGTTGGTCATCATCGTGCCAGGCGGAAAGTAGGGTTTCAACACAGTCTGGTCAAAAATCTGCTGAACATCTTCCCTGGAGGCTAAAGAAAATGGATTTACCAATCCTTTTTCAGCCCCAAAGACGGTCGCCAACTCGCCATCGGTCACGCGCTCAAAGCGACCACCAAGCGCTCGGGAAAGCTTTTCATAGTCGAGATGTTGGGTTCCCCGGCAATGCGCTGCGACATACCGTCTCCCAGCGATTGACTCGCAGCTTCCCATATTCGTCTTAAGTTCATCGAAGAGTGGAATTCCTTCGTGCCCCAATCTGTTTCGTCGCTGGGCAGCATCCGGACAACTAACAACACGCGGATTCTCTGACACAATGTGCCAAAGATTGTGCGTATTAATAAAAACCAGATTCGCTTCAACTTCGGGCGGGTAGCTCACTCAACCTCACTTCTTCTTTCAAATGTTCGACGATTTGAATTGAACAAAGTTGACGGTATGAAATCACACATATCTGTCCATAACCGTATCCATAAAGAGGCCGAAACAGGCCTCAACACTCTGACTCGGGTGTACAGTCTTGAGGTTCCTTTCCCTTCTCCTTGCAAGAATCTAATCAACTGGCTACACCCCGGCCTCAAACATGGGGTTGATCTCTCCATGCAGATCGTGGATCATTTCCTCACAGATGCCCTTGTATGTAATCTCACCCCTGTTCCTTTTCGCTAGAAGCCATGCCAACTTGACTGTCTGTGATTCAATGCTCATGTCATAAGCGGGAATCGCCAATTCCTTGTCTTTTAAAATCTTACCAGGTTCGTTCACTTGAAAGTTGCTGTTGCCACTCGGAGCCTGAGTAGTAACGACCAAAGGAATCTCCTTGCTCTTTAGGTATTCAAATGCGGATAAATGTTTCGTACATGGGTCTCCCGCTCCAAATGCCCTTAAGATGAATCCTCGAATGTCATTATGTTCGACAAGGGTTGCAAAGATGTCCGAGGACATTCCAGGAAACTCTGTGAGCGACGCGATACGCATATCAAATTGGTTTACACATCGAAGATCCTTGGCTGTACTCGCTTCAGGCCATAGGCCTGTTTTGAGATATGAGTTATGCTTCTCTAGATTGGCGTTATTCATATTAATAATTCTACCTATCCGCCCAAGACTTCCAGTGCTAAAGGATTTGAATGCATCATAGTCGAACTCTGTCTCCTTTTTTACTCTCGTTCCTGTGATAATGTGACTCCCGAAGACCACCATAACTCCCTTGATTGGAGGCCCATCTTCACGCTTCCAAACTGCCAGGCGCACCGCATTTTCGAGATTAACCAATGCGTCAGAACCGGGCACACCAGCCGGAACTTGTGAGCCGGTAAGAATGATTGGCTTTTTAGGGTTTGCCAAAGCAAAGGAAAGAGCGGCACAGGTGTATCCAAGAGTGTTTGTTCCATGCGTGACAATAAAGGAGTCAAAATCATCATAGCTCTTCTTTATCCTTGATGAGATATCTGTCCAGTCAATCGGTAGAATGTCGGAACTATCCTTTTTACAGACGCGTTCTGGATGAACATCTATATCAAGGTGAAGCGTCCTGTGCAAATAGCTCACCGTTGGAGCCAGTATCTTAGTAAACTCCTCGGCGGTTCGCTTCACTTCTTCTTCAATTCTGTCGGATGCGACCTCGCCTGCAATAGTGCCCCCGGTTGTAAGAAGCAACGACCTGTGTGTTTGTGCCATTGTGTTACCTCCTTTGATTATCTCGGCTGCCTGATCAATTGCCTAATCGGCAAGTGACCCTGAAACCGAGGGTGATTTTTCTGATTATCGGGACTTCTCTGTAGCGGGATCTGGATGTGACGCTATCCGGTAGGTCCTCCCATGACCCGCCCCGAACAACACGCTCAGGCTTAGTCAAAGCCCCGAAATAACCCGCTTCGCAAGTTGGAGGATGTTTCGTCTCATACCCGTCATTGCACCATTCCCAGACATTACCCAACATATCGTACAAACCAAAAGCATTTGGATCCTTACGGCCTACCGGTTGCGTCTGATCCTCCGAATACTTGTTGTAGTGCGCAATACGGTCAATTGGGCCATAGCGTTCTTGGTCGCTTCCTCCAAGACAGGCGTACTCCTATTCTGCTTCAGTGGGAAGTCGGTAGCCATTCTTCCCGAGATCGATGCTTACTTCTTTCCCTAAAATGTCATAGACGGGTTCCAGACCAGATAACCGCGACAAGGCATTGCAGAAAGCGATAGCATCAGCCCAGGAAACATTTTCAACTGGCCTGTCAGCACCCTTGAAATGGCTTGGGTTGGTGTTCATCACTTGTTCGTAGATGCCCTGAGTCATTGGATATTTGTCGATTAAGAATGGCTGTGGAATCTTTACGAGCGACCGTCCTGTCTGCTCGTCCCCCATAGTGAATGTCCCGGCAGGTATAGTTACCATGCGACCGCGCATCTCTCTGATGACTCTGTTTGGTGTTCTTGTGTCAGACGTAGATGTACCGGCGTCCTTCTTGTTACCAAAAGGTTTTCTCAGAATAGGACTCTGTTTGATTCCGGATGAGACTTCCGGTGTCATGGCCCGATCCTGCGTGTGACCAACAACCTCCGACAATCCGAGATCGGCTTTGGCCGAGACATCGAGGCCTTTTTGGCCTTTGGCAGTGTACTGGTATACGTTGATTCGCAGATTGTGCTTAATGACAACGTCAGTGTATTTTCTGAATTTCTGATCTACGCCTGGCACCCAATCCTCAAGTTCCTTATAGCCGTCTTGTGTAAAGAAAACCTGACCGGGGCCTGCTAGACCCATGACTCTGGAAGCCATGTTTATTGCTTCTCCCGCGATGTTGTAGTTGTCATTCAAGTCCTTATACAGAATCATCTTCCCTTCTGAGATTCCGCATCGTAGTAGAAATGCGTCATGGCAGTTACACCAATTGTGTTCACGAAATGACTCGCAATGCGAATCGCGGTTTATACGATCAACGATGCGAAAGAGGTGACATGCAAATGAAAGATGAATATCGTGAAATCCTTCAAAAGGGAAACCTATAGCTGCACCGTCCCCGGCTGGCAGTACGGCTAAATCATTCATGAGAAGAAGGTTCTTCTTAGAGGTGTCGTCGATGTACTGTTGAGCTGTTGCCTTCAACGCCTCTCTCAGAGAATCCATAAATGCCCTAATTACCGAAACCTGCGCGTGTGGCTGCCTTTGGGAGTATGAGACGATATCGACAAACACAACCTGCATGTTGCAAGTGGGGTTCTTGGTGGCCAGCATTGCGTCGAGATAAACAGATGTTCGTGCCATGTCATCTTCCGTTCTTGTGTTTCAGCCTCTTCTGTTACGCAATTCCTGCTTCGGCAGTGCAATCGCACCAGCAATTACGTTACGCATGACCAAAACTTCACAATATCCTCCACAGATTGACGATTCCGCAAGTGCCGGAATTTTGTGCCGGGACCTTCATAGCCGATGATTGGCGGAAATTGCCGACTGTTGTAGAGAGACCACATGCTAAAGGTGTAAGCCCCCGCGTCATGCACTATTACGTAATCCCCTTCTGTCGCATCGTTGGGCAATGACACGCTACGATCCAGATAATCTCCGGCAAAACAGAGTGGACCGGCAACGCGAAATGTTCTCATTGTTCCTGTGCGGAGATTGCCTTTAGAATCGCACACGCTTATATCATGATGCCAGTCATCTGGACGATAGGCTTTTCTGACGAACATGTCTGCGCCCACATGCACGAGCAATGTTGGAGTCCCGTCGCTACTTTCAACGCGGTATTCGATCTTTGAGGCTACCCAACCACAACTTGCGTGCAAAGAGCGACCAAACTCAGTGACCAAAGAAACACTCGGCGTGAACAGATCCGGACATCTCAATCGAAGTGAATCTGCGTACTCCGCGAATCGAATCGGTTTCTCGGATTCCCGGTACTTCGCGGGCAACCCCCCTCCGATATTGAACACCGTCACTTCTGTGCTTTGTCTTGCTTCAACGAAGAAGTCGTAGACAGTGCCAACCCCTTCTAGCAACTGCTCCGGCGACATACCCTGTGAACCAATATGTACGTGAACACCAGTGAGCCATTTATAAGCGGAGAATACGCGCAAAAGAGTGTCGCGGTTCTTCTTCATGGGAACTCCGAATTTCGAATTATGTGTCGCAACGCTCGTCGTATTGATCGATCCTTTGCCTGTCTCTGGATTGATCCGGACACCAATTCGGCTCCGAGAACTACTTGGGGAATAAAGAGCGTCAATTCTCTCCAATTCTCCAAGTGAGTTTGCATTGATTCCAATTCCGAGCCTAAGTGCGTATTCGAGTTCTTCCCGAGTTTTCACCGGCGAGTCAAAGACAACTGCTTCATGTGGAAAGCCGACTGTATTAGCGAGTTCAAGCTCTCCAATTGACGCAACTTCACAGCCGTGACCGGCTAAGCAGATTTGTCTGAGAATCTCAACTGTAGGGTTGGCCTTGACCGCCACTGCGTGAAGCGTCGTGGGCGGAAACGCGGCCTTGAGTCTATCGAGTAAGTTTTGAAGCCGTGATAAGTCGAAAAAAACGAAGGTCTCCCCAGAACATCCAACGGCCCCTTCGCGCAACGAGCGCGCAAGTACGTCAGCCATTATTGCGGGACTCAAACGTTCGGCGAATGTCAATAAAGGCACGTTTGAACTGCTGGCATGGATCTCGTGTTTCGGATAGATCATAAATCGAGTCTCACTTGACCAGGATCGGGCGCAAACGGCACGCAGAAAGACACATAGAGGCCATTTCGGTAAACAAGTACTCAATGGACGGGAGAGCAGGGGCAACTTTTCAATGCCGGAAAGCGATCATTGTTTGCCATGGATCAACCGAACCATATCTGAACAGATCAAAGGACTTGCAGCAAAGAGCCCCCCCTTTGCCAGCAAGGAACTTCACGTATTGTACTACACTTGCATGGTATTGTATATCGGTCCGATGAGGAAAATTGAAACCGACTTCGCGCGTCCTGTTACCCTTTCACCGAATGAACCTGGAATTTCTCCTCGATCAGTGGATACATCTATTGTCAATATAGTTCCATACTAGAATGATATTGACAATAAAACATCGCGGCTGCATACTCTATACATGCCACGTACTCGCATGGACGAGCTGTATGCACTTGCCGAAGAGCATGATGGCCTGCTCGCGTCCAAAGACGCGCGTGCCCAGGGGATTCAAGATTCTGTACTGGTTCGGCTTGCGCAGCGGGGCCGGTTGGAGCGAATGAGCAGAGGGGTCTACCGGATTGCGCACTTTCCGGCAGACCGGCTTGCCCAGT
>CAZASC010000147.1:0-8255 GCA_964487695.1 uncultured Victivallales bacterium | reverse complement strand
TCTCGGGCTATGCAGGTGTTCCAGCAAATAGCGGCACTCTCGCCTGCACCAACGCTGCACAGAAAAACACCACGTTCTATCGTGCCAAGGTGTTGTTGCAGTAAGAACAGGTTTCAGTGGTCAGTGTTCAGGTTTACAAAGTGCAATGGACTTGCTTTGTTTTTTCGGGTAAAATACGACGCTAAAAGCGGAGGTACTGGATGATATCAATGACACGATTGGCAAGTCGCGCAGGTGCTGCCGGTTTTGTGGGTTGTCTTAGTCTGATTGTTCTGCTCGCGTCAGCCGTCAGTCCGGCACGTGGCGCCGATTGGCCGCAATACCGCGGGATCAATCGGGATGGCGCATCGGCGGAAACAGGTTGGCTGCAAACCTGGCCGCCGACAGTGGTGTGGCGAGCGGCCATCGGTTATGGCTTCAGTTCTATGGCCGTCAGTGAAGGTCGTGTTTACGCAACAGGTGTATACCGTTATGGCAGCGTTTACACGCCGTCCGGGACGGATACAGTTTACTGTTTTGACGCTTATACCGGAAAGACGAACTGGACATATTCATACGCGAGCGACTGGCCCGGATTATACCCCGGGACGAAAGCAACGCCCACGATTGACGGCACAAACGTCTACACTTTCAGTGACTGCGGAGTTCTGTATTGTTTTGACAAGGTAATGGGTACGCTAAAGTGGCAGACGAATCTGGCTATGGGATCCGGTGGCGGCTGGGGCTATGTGGGATCGCCCCTCGTTGACGGCAACCTCGTAATTGTGAATTCCGGCGGCGGCGTGGCAGTAAACAAAAATACGGGGGCCACGGTGTGGAGCAATTCGGGAAGCGCAGGGTGCGGCTCACCGAAGGCGATAACCTGTAATTCACAGCGAATAATCTTGATGCCCTTGACCAGCGGCAGTTCCGGTTTGAATGAGACTACAGGGGCGGCGCTATCCGGATGGGGCTTCTCTGTCAGCGGCGAGGCTAATGCGGACTCCGAAGATCCGGAGCTTTACGGCACGAATGAGTTTTTTTGTAACAGCGCCCTCTGGCAGTTCAGCGGTAGCGGAATAACCCAGATATGGCAGGAGGATTACACTGTTCCAGCGATGAGCCCGGCATGCAGCACAACAGTCATTGTTGGCGATTATGCCTACGGATTCTATAATGGCGATACACTAAGATGCGATTCTCTTCTGACCCACACGTCTAAGTGGGGAGCGGGAATGAACGAAGGAACGGTCATAGCTTCGGACGGCAAACTCATCTGCTTCTCCGGAGACGGAAAGTTGAATGTCTGCGACGCGACTCCAACGGGTTATAATACTCACGGTCGTGCAGCGTATGGTGGAATCGTAACGTTGCCCGATAATAGCGGATCCACTAAGGTTGCTAATCTTGCCTGTCCTGCGCTTGCTGACGGGTTGTTGTATTGCCGCAGCTGGTCAGGCGATCTGGTTTGTCTCAGTTGTGGCAGCGCTTACGGGTCATGGTCGAATCGGATGGAAATTGCATTCCCCGGCTACACCAATGCCGAGACGTTGACGAATTTTCCGGCGTACGTGGTGTTGAACACGAACCAGGTAAACTTTTTGTACAGCCAGTTCGTCTCGACGAACGGTTACGATCTGCGCTTCACATCGTCAGACGGCTTGACGAACCTGAACTACGAGGTTGAGAGTTGGAATCCCAACGGCAATTCCTGCATATGGGTACAGGTGCCGCAATTCACTAATCAGTGTTCTATCTGGGCATTCTGGGGCAATGCGAGCGCGGCCTCAGCGCCCGCTATCTACACCACAAACGGCGCAACATGGTCAAGCCAGTTCAGCCTGGTTGAACACATGAATCAGACAAGCGGAAGCACGGTAAACGACTCAACGGCCAACCGCTTTACCGGCACAATAATGGGCGCGTATACCTGGACGAACAGCGGCATAGTGGACGGATGTGTGCAAATGCCGCCTGTAGGCAATGACTCGATAACGATGAACAACACCGTCAACGTAGGGACTACCAACGATTGGACTATGAGCGCATGGTTCAAGGGTGTGCTCCCAAATACGGGCAACCGCATGCTGTTCTACGCTCATGACGGCGCAAAAGGCATGTACGATGGCCATATGATCGAGTTGTTGAGCGGTTCTGATGCCGTGGAAAATTATGCCTCCCACTTCAATGACTACCCATCTTCGCCGCCAGTCATAATAACCGCGGCTTCCAGTTCGAACCAATGGCAGCAGATTACAGCCGTTGGCACCGGGCCAATCAATGCGGCCGGTGGTGTAACAACTTTATTCCTAAATGGAGTATACGGCGGAGTCTGCGCTGATAAGGAATGTCCCGTCATAAATTCGATCAATGGCATGGTATACGGCACGGTCAATTCCGGATTCCAGTTCGCGCAGTATTTGTACGAAGTGCGGATAGAGACCGCGGGCCGATCCACCAACTGGGTTTGGGCTTCATACATGACAGTGGCATCGAACGCCAGCTTCACCATCTATGGCGGCGGACCGATAGGTGCGGTGCAGTTCAGCGGCGCTTCTTATGGTGCGATGGAAGATGACGGTTCCGCGCTGATCACAGTCACGCGGACAAACGGCAGTGCCGGCGCTATTACAGTAAACTACACGACAGCCAATGGCACAGCGACGGCTGGCACAGATTATACCGCAACCGGCGGCACGCTCACTTTCGTTGGCGGGGTGACGAACCAGACGTTTGCAATACCGATTCTGAACCCGGGCATTCCTTCCGGCAGCAGGACGGTGAATATTGTTCTCTCCAATCCCACAGGCGGAGTATTGATGGGCAGTCCGAGCAATGCTGTGCTCACGATAACAGATGACGATGTGCCTGGCACCGTGCAGTTCAGCGGTGCGGCCTACAGTATAGCCGAGGGTGGCGGCACTGCGACTATCACTGTGGCGCGCACAAACGGTAGTTATGGCGCTATTACAGTAAACTATACGACAGCCAACGGCACAGGGACGGCTGGCACAGATTACACTGCAACCAACGGTACGCTCAATTTCGCCACCGGGGTGAAGAGCCGGACATTTACGATACCAATTATCAATGGCGGGGTTCTCGCGCCCGACAAGACGGTTAATCTTACGCTGTCCAATCCCACTGGCGGGGCATCGCTAGGCAGTCAGAGTAATGCAGTCCTTACCATAATAGGCAACAAAGCTGGAACTGTGCAGTTCAGCGGCGCGTCGTACAGCGCGATTGAGAATGGCAGTACCGCGACTATCACTGTTACTCGGACAAACGGCCTTACCGGTGCTATTACGGTCAACTATAACACTGCCGACGGAACAGCCGTGGCCGGCACGGATTACACCGCGGCATCCGGCACACTCACTTTCGCCGGTGGGGTAACGAGTCAGACGTTTACGGTCACAATCCTCGATGACGGCCTGGGCGGAACCAATACGACGGTGAATATCGCGCTGTCCAATCCCACGGGCAGCGCTTCGATAGGGAGCCAGAGCAATGCGGTTTTGACGATCGCAAACATCAATGGACCGGCAAGCCTCAATAGTTGGGCGTGCAAGATGAAGATTTCATTCCCCGGCTACACCAACTCGGAGACGCTGGCGAGTTTTCCAGCGCTCGTGGAGTTGGGCACGAATCTGCCTGGGTTCTCGTACAATCAGTTCGTCTCAACGAACGGGTACGATCTGTGTTTCTGGTCGTCGGACGGCACTACGAATCTGAACTACGAGGTCGAGAGCTGGAACCCTTCGACTGGCTCAGGGCAGGCGACGAACGGCAAGTCCTGTTATTGGGTGCAGGTGCCCGCGCTGACCAACGGCAGCTATATATGGACAACCTGGGGCAACACGAATCCGGTATATGCCTCCGCGGCGGCAGCATGCACAGCGAATGGCTCCACATGGTCAAACGGCTTCCAGCTGGTGCAGCATATGAACCAGACGTCTGGGAGTCAGGTCAACGACTCTTCACCAAACCATTATGGTGGCGCAGCAATACAAGGAACAGGCGTATGGACAAATAATGGCGTCATTGCCGGTGGTTTGGAATGTCCGACCAATGGATCCTTGAACAATGGCATATATATGGGTGGAGTCCAACTGTGCTCGAGTTGGACAATGAGTCTATGGTTTGAGAATACGGTCGCAAACGGAGGCGTTGTATTCTCCGCTACCGGAAGCGATCCCGATGATATAGCGATAGCTGGCGGCAGCGGTGGCTATGATGTCAGTTATTATAGAACCGGCAATTATTACAATTCGCCCTGTGCTGTTACTCCATCAAGTTCGGCCAACCAATGGCAACAACTTACGTGTGTTGGCGCCGGCGGCATAACTTCCATATATCTGAACGGTGTGTATGGCGGTTCCTGCAATGCTCAAATGCAACTGTACACAGACATACGTTGCATCGGTATGTGGTCGGATAACGGCGGATATAACTGGGGACGCCAGTTTGCGCAGTATCTGGATGAGGCTCGAATCGAGAGTGTCAACCGGTCCGCCAACTGGATATGGGCGAGCTACATGACCGTGGCGTCGAATGGAGTGTTCAACAACTACGGAACGATCGGTACTGCATCAGGCGTGGTGCAGTTCGCCAGCGCTTCATGCAGTGTAAGCGAGGGTGGCGGTTTCGCGACCATTCAAGTTTCTCGAACTGGCGGCATTTCCAGATCGATCACGGTCAACTATGCCACTGCAGGGGGCACAGCTCTGGCAGGCACAGATTACACCGCGACCAACGGCACGCTCAGTTTCGCGGCATGGGAGACAAGCGGGACATTTACGGTGCCGATCCTCAATCCTGGCATCGCCGGACCCGACAAGACGGTGAATCTTTCGCTGTCCAATCCAACAGGGGGAACTGCGCTCGGCAATTCCGCAAATGCGGTCCTTACTATAATAAACGACAATGGCGCGTGCAGGATGAAGATCGCCTTCTCCAGCTACAACAGGGCGGAGATACTGACGAACTTCCCGGCTCTTGTGGTCTTAAGCACGAACCTGTCCGGTTTCGCATACAGCCAGTTCGGTTCAGCGAACGGGTACGATTTGCGCTTCTCATCATCGGACAACTCGCAGGAACTGAACTACGAAGTCGAGCAATGGAATCCAAATGGTAATTCCTACGTCTGGGTGCAGATTCCGCAGTTGTCCAGTAATTGCTATATATGGGCAAGCTGGGACAATACAGACTCCAGCGTAATCAGCGCCCCCTCCATTTATGCGACCAACGGCTCGGTGTGGCCAACCAATGCCTTTGCGGGTGTCTGGCACATGGGGCAGTCAAGTGCGCTGGACTCTACGGCAAACAGGAACAACGGAAGCGCAGTGGGCAATATAACCAATGCGACCGGTCTGATTTGCGGAGCTGAAGGCGTTGCCGGCGGCTATGTCCAGGTTGCCGATTCACCCACTTTTGATTCCATCTCCGGCGCGATGACCATCTCAGGGTGGGTGCGTTTCAATTCATTACCAACCACTGAGCAGGCGATTACACGTAAGGACAACCAGTGGGAACTCGGGACATCGGATAATGGTACTAAAATGCGAAGCTTGCTTAACACTGCCTCCCCAAGCGGATGGACGATAGGCAATGACGACGCCTTCAGTCCGGGACTGAGCGTGGGGCAATGGTATTACTTCGCTTTCTCGTACAATGGCGCGGCTGGTCAGCTATGGAACTTCGAGAACGGTGTTCCGATAGGCGCAAGCCCTCATAGCATTGGCGGAACGATCACTCCGAACAACAACAATCCTGGTCTGGGCGGCTGTAGCGCCGGTGAAACGCTGGTCAATGCGATCATTGACGAACTCAGAGTGGAGCGCGTGTTTCGCTCCACGAACTGGGTGTGGGCTGCTTATCGAACAGTGGCATCGAATGGAAGCTTCACTGTCTATGGTAGTGTGCAGGGTTACAGCGGCACCAATGCACCAACCACCGGGATTCCGCCGTCGGCGTGGATACAGCAATACTTCCCTGGAACGCCCACGAACAACTATGCGAGTCTCGCCACGAACGATGCCAATGGCAATGGCATGACGGTGTGGCAGGACTATGTGGCGGGCATAAACCCCACGAATTGCAACAGCTGTTTCTCGGTGATTATTACGAATCTGGCGGGACAGATTCTCGTGATCGTTCCATCCGTCCAGACAAACTCGGACTATAGCGGGGTGAATCGCTACTACGAGATTGATGAATGCACCAATCTGATGGCGGGTGGGGGATGGCAGCCGGCACCGGGCTACACAGGGCTTCAGGCAAGCGGCGGCATTATCGCATGCACGAATGCGCCTGGATGTCAGAATACTTTCTATCGCGCAAAGGCAAAGTTGCAATAGGCGTCGTCGACATTCCCTAAAAGTGGGCGTGGCCTCTGAAAAGGATTCTGCTGAAAAACATCCGCCTTCACGGAGGGCAGCTGCAGAATATGAAAATGCCCGGCTTATGCTCTGTAGCCGCGGGCCGTGACCACGGATTACGGTGATCCAATCCGCAACCCTCATCCACACTGGCCAGCGCGACCGCAACCACTGCGGCGATCACCGCTTTGAACCAACTCACAGCCAACACCACCGGCAGCCACAACCGAAAAAGACCCGAATAGTCGCTGCGGCAAAATGAGTTATCTTCTTCGTACGAAAAGCCGAAACTGTCTATCACTCAAATATTAAGGAACATAGGAAAGAAGATTTGGGTCTATGACAATGAAGCCGCCCAAACGCGTTGACAAGATGTTCTGTGAGTGTGAAAGTACTGAAAAGATACAATAATATTGTTCGCTGTAACGAAATGAAGAAGATACTTATAGGCTATTCCGCGATCGCTTGCTGTCTTCAACTCGCTATCTTTGGGGCAATAGGTTTGTTGTCGCCGTTAGAGCGATATGCCAGACGAGAGATGTACACACGAACAGTATCACCTCTGCTTGCCAACGCATCCATCTTCATTTCGCCCTATCTGTGGATCGTATCCGTTGCTTTCGGTATTCTGTGCCTGGCGATGTGGTTCCGGAAATCATCAGAACAGTCTTGGTCTTGCTTGCTCGGCGCAGTCCTCGTCAGTAGCCTTGTAATCGTGTTGATGACAATACTCGGTTTTGCTGTTCTTACAATGCACCAAGAAATGGGAGGATTGAGTGGCTCATAAAATTACCGCGAACAACGTGGTGCTGGTAGTCTCGCATAGCTCGCCACCAAGACCACGGGCGTTGGGTGTATGATGAAAATACAATTCGACCAAATCTTCACCGCTATGCAGGTTGATACACATGATGGTGAGTTGAGGATGAGCGCGCAGGATGAAAGAGACGCTCTACGTGCTCTCAAGCAAGCACTGCAATCCGGAATTGACCTGCTTCGCACCTGGAATGGATATGAGGAAGTTACAGATCGTCTTAACATCAGGCTCCAGATTACCCTGCGCATGCGTCGCCTGGGATCGACGCACGCATGGGTTGCTGGCGACAAACCGTATTTCCATCAAGGAAGTGATCTGCCGGTAAATTGTGCAATTGCGCTGAATGCAATTCTTGAGGAATCACGGTGCCCAACGCCATGCATACCGGATTACGAGCGAGCTGAGGCTGTGGCTAACACGCTGGCGAAGGCAATTGCCCCCGTTGGTTTTGCTGAAGACCATCGGGGCTGGTGGGTAGAGAAGAAACGCTACATGGGGCTTCATGGAGAGTAGAATGTCAGAATAAGTACCCAACCAAACTTTTCAGCCTGCGTTGCTAATCGCGCCGTGGTTGAAAGTTGACGTTAGACAATCGGAAGGAGACAAGGTATGGAACCAAAATTTGAGAAGATGGAATCATTTGAGCTCGTGGGGTGTCCCCAATATGCCAATCTGGGCAAACTCGGTCCCGGCTTAGCATGGGGACGCCTTTCTGCTATTAAGAAGGTATTCGACTTTAGTGATCCGGAAGAGGAATACGCAGTAGAAGTGTATCCACCGGACTTCCCGCAGAACGATTTCACCTTCTACTATATGGCAGGTATTGCTTCCAGGTTTGTGAAGGAAGAAATGAGGAGAGTGCTTTTTATTAAGGAGATTCAACAGGCAGAATACGCAGTATTTCCCGTGGCAGACAATGATACCGCCAAGGTGAAAGACGCTTTTCAGTACGCGTATAGCGAATGGCTTCCCAGTTCAGGTTATGAAGCAACGCTGGGTTATGATCTTGAAAGGTATAGACGTCATCCCGAAAGGCGTTTTGAGGTGATGATACCGGTAACAAAGAAATGTGTCTAACA
>CAZASC010000146.1:0-8256 GCA_964487695.1 uncultured Victivallales bacterium | reverse complement strand
AAGGCATCTGCGGTTCGGCCCTGCGAGTGCAGCCTTCGTGTACTCCGTGTCTGTGGTGGGGCTGAGGTAACGCCTAGGGTGGCGCCGCAACGGCCCACAAATGCAAAAGCCGCCCGAGGTTTCCCCCGAGCGGCCTCGAACGCTCCACCTACGCGTGGCAGGGGAGACAAGTTGTGAGTTATCGAATGGTCACAAACCGATAGGCCAGGGCTTATGGGTAATCATGTTCAATCCTTCCCTGCCGATTTGCACCAGTCTTGCGGCCCGGCGTATATCGCACTCACCGCTTGGCGCCTAGTCCAATGCGTCGCGTAGGCCGAGGCGGTCGTGGAACCGACCACCAAGTTGGTGTTCTCGCTGTTGTGATCCGCATTTGAACTGAAATTGTAGGAACCCTCGATGGTCCGGCGCCCATCAATAATGACAATCTTCTGATGGGCGATACGGACCTTGCTGTCAATCCAGATAGGAATTCCGGCGCGATAGAGAGTATCCAAGGCGCCATTCCGCTCACAGGGAGTCGTTTTATCAAAGATCGCCTTGATATCAACACCTCGCTGTTTCGCTCTCAAAAGGGCATCGCTGATCGGGCCGATGGTGAAATTGTAGGCACCGAATTTGATATCGCTCTTGGCCTGGTCGATGGCCGAGGCAATGAAGGTTGCGCAGTGGTCTTCTGGCGCGAAACAAGAACTGAGGGAAACTTGGTCGTCCGCCAGCGCAGCCATGGCGGCGAGCAGACAACCGAGGGCGCCGGAAATCCCGGCGAGGAGCAACTTCATTTGTTAATCCTTCCTATAGCCGTCGTCGCCGATAAGATGGCCTCTGACAGCGGCGATACGCAGACCATGCCGAGATACCGGTTTGATCGTCTCTGCCTGCGCCGGGCGCGCGGGCGTGGCACGGCGGGTGATTTGGAGGGCAACGTCGTCATCGGTCACGGCAATCCGCGCAGCAACGTCTAGACGCCCCATCCATAGGGCGAAGCACATCGCACAGTAGCGGCCCGGATCGGTGATCATGTCCGTACCTTGATCGCTGGGGCTATGGCGCTACACGCCAGTAGTAGACCGCCTGGGGTAACTTGATAGTCTGGCGATGCGAGTAGGTAACGGAATGCTTTTCCCACCTCCGCAACGCGGGCCTGGAGTTCCGAGCAGAACCATGACGACTCATCGCGCCAGTCGGCCGCCCCCAAGAATTGACGAGACAATCGGCGCCCCACCACGAATGCGGTGATGTCGGCAGTGTCGTAAGGCTTGCCGATTTGGGCATGGGCGAACTTCATGGCGTCGACATATCCCGTCGTTGTCACCGGCAGCGCGACGCGAACCTTGCCGACCATGCCGCCGTAATCAGGCGGTCGGATTTGTACGCCCGCCGGTTGATCGCCGAGTCCAGCTTCATGTTGGGCACCCAACAATGTTCCGTTCGGCAACACCAGATCGACGTGCCCCACCCCGTCCGCCGCCTGGGTAAACCAAGGAATGATTCGGCCGAAGAAGGACGGGAACGAACAGAACTGTAGAAGCAGAAGGTTCGCGCTCATGGTTTTTCCTCCAACGCTTCGACAACCTTGGCAAGTTGCACAGCGACTCCGACCTGTGTTGTCGGGATATTGTCGCAGAATGCCTTGAGCACAGCCGTTTCCTTGGCCGTGTGGGGCTTGACTTGCTCCACGATGCAGGCCCCTTCGACGACCGGCTTGACCATCACCAATCCCTTGTCGGCATCGTCCACCACGGTCGTCGTGGTGGCCATCCATCCCGCTGCCGCCCCGGCGCCGGCGCTTCCTGTCGCCAGTCCGGCGCCGGCCAGGATTTGAATGCACCCTGGCAGCAATAGCGGCAAGGGTAGCAGCAGGAAGCGCCAGCGCATTATTGCGCCGTGGCGTTTGGATCGGCCGGCTCTTCTTGCGCTTTGACCGCCGCCAGAACATCGTCAAGATGCAAACATTCTTTCAGATTCGGACAGGGGTCAGTCAGAGAAATCGGCGCAATGTGGCCGTTGCAGTAATCATTTCCAGCCGTCGCGCCGTACAGGATGCCGATGACGGGGGTTCCGTATGACGACAAGAGAACAACCTTGTCTCCATTTTTGGCCTCACGGCCATTTTTATAGTGCATGGGTTGATCCTTTCTGGGTGAGTAAGGTTACTGCGCCGGAGTCGGTGCCCCGGTGGAGACGAGCACTTGCTGCGCAACACCCGCCGCAAGCTGGAACGCCAATCCGGCGGCGTCGATTTCCTGAACGGTCGCGGCCGGAAGCGTGCCGGACGGCAGCGCGTTGACCACTGAGACTGCCGCCGAGACGACGGACTGCGCGACAGTGATGTAGCCGCTCGGAGTTGCCGACGACGATGTCAGGCCCTGCAAGACGACGTTCGCGGCGGTCAGGCCGTTGACCGCGATGGTAATCTTGGCTTGGGTCGCCGGATCGACCGTGACCTGGGCCTCGTAGAGCGCCACGTCGGTCTTGATGGTGGTGACGAGCGTGTTGCCCGCCGCCTGAATTTCCGGCAACGACGGCCCGGTGAGACCGAGCGAGGCGCAGCCGGCAAGAGCGAAGGCGATAGAAACGGCGAGGGCAGTTTTGAGATTGCGATTCATGATGTTGCCCCTCCTTGGGGCTGTGAAGTCGTGGATGCGGCAATATCGATCACAGGAACACCGTCCTCCTTGGCCTTTTTAGTGATTCGCCCAAGAAATTCGATGCCGCGATAAATTTTCCCCCAGGTCGTCGAGGGGTCAGGCGTGTGGGTCCAGGCGACGATTTCGCCAGCCAGGATATTTATGAGGGCGATTACCCCCAAAGTGAGGGCGGCGGTATGTTGCCAAGCCGGTGGCAACATACCGAATAGCGTGGTTACCAGATCGGGCGAGTCCATACCGATACTCCATCAACTGCTGAATGCGGGGAAGGATACGCCAACTGAAAACTGATTCCAATTGTTTATGTATTCAGTAACCGTTGCCTTTCCGCCCGAATTATAAAATCTGACGTAATATTCAGCCTGCCCGGATAGATCAGGTGGGATTGCACCTGGGGCGTCCAGATACCGGATGAACATCATTGAGGCGGCGTAGAGAAGATTCGTTTCCAACGCCGCGGGATCAGGAACAATCGTGTCGTTCGCCGTTCGGCCTAGCATTTCATTCAAGGTGGCCAGGATTCTTTGCCGATATCCGACATAATTTTCCCACAAGCTGGTGTGTGTATTGATCTCCATCTGCCAAGGGCCTCGTGCCGGACCGCCACCTGTTTGACTAATGTCCCTGAACCCAGATTCCTGAGCAGCGGTGCCGAAGCCAATTTGCAAATGTGGCAAAGTATAAACGCCCAAGGCTTTGGCGGCGGGTACGATAAACTGATTCAGGTAATCTTGTGGGATCATTTCTTCATTCTCTCTGGCAGGTTTTTCTGAGTGAATGGTTCCTTTGCCTGTGGGTGTCGCTCGATGATCCCTTGCGCCAGACCATTCAATCTTTGGAGCCATCCGGGATTGCTTCGCGGCGGGCGGTCATCTGTTACATGTTCATTCATCATGGCGTCACGCAGGATAATGAGCGTGGCAATCGCCTTGGTGACATGATTCAATCCACTATCGGCATCGATATCTTCGCCTTCCCACCAGGCGGCCATATGGCGCATTAATGCATCCATATAGACAGAAGCTCGAATGTCGATGACCCGATAGTTGTGCGATCCGTATTTACAAGCGCCTTCCATGAGGGCCAAGCCAACTTCTAGCATAACCGGAATTGGAACAACATGGATTGATGCCTTCTGGGAGCCTACCGCATCTTTTGGATTGAGATCGGACACCAACGATCATCCTTCGGCCAGGGCTGTCAAATACCCAATCGCTTCACCGCTTTCGCAAAATGAAATGACGATTTGATCACGGGTCACAGTCCCCGCATTGATTGCCGCGACCCAATATGCCAATCCAGAAGCATCGGGTGCCCTATTCAGCGCGGTTCCATAAAGATATGTTACCCATGCCGTTGGATCGGTTGCCGTATAGCCTGAGTTAATCGCCGCAAACTCGCTGCTGTCGGTGAAGTAATGCACCAATTGGTAATTGTTCTCCGCCATCACCTGCGCTGCATTCGTGGTATTCAATGCTGTTGCCGTAGCGGCATAGACACTGGACCAGTAGGTCAATCCGGCCGCGTCTGGTTCGCGCCCGAGGACTGTTTGGTAAAGTCGCGCGCAGGCGGGAGCGTTACCCGACAGCGTTAGAATCCAAGATTCAATGGTTGCGATGTCGGTGTCGGTCAACAGATAGGCTTGCGTGGTTGATGACATCGTTCCGACAATGTCGGTGACGCCGTCGATCTGTGCTAAGACAAGTCCGTTCAGCGAAGACACTAAACTGGATGTCGCCCCGCTGGGCGTAAAGGTCTGGCTTGCATACCACATGCCCCCTGTCGAGCAGGCAATGATTCCGGGTCCACCTGACCAATTCGGGAGATATCCAAGATATCCGCTATCGGTTACGGGCATCTTGAGCAGACCGAGTGCATAATTTTGCGTATACTTGATCTCCGTGATCGTATTGGCGGTTCCACTGCCGCCTACGCCAGTCAGTTCGACGGGTCCGGCAGTCAGGTTTGCGGCGAAAATCAGATTCGGTGCGATCAGTGCCGCGGCAACGCCGTCGACGTTGATACCGTCGAGCAGCGAAACAATGGCACTCGATGGGCCGGGTGGCGTAGCGATACCGAGGGTTGCCAGATCGGCTTGCAATGTTGTCAACGAAACACCGGCCGGATCGACATTGGAGGTGTTCAAGAAATCTTGAGAAATGATGGCATAGGCTTCGTCGACGTAGGCGGACCAAAACGCCCAGGTCATTTGATAGATTGCACCCCAGGAGACAAAGGTTAATCCTTCGGCAGTATATCCCAATATAGGGATCGCATGCCCACCCCACGAACCAGCGATTCCATTAGGCGCCGGCGCCACATCCCACGTCGTTTGCCCCTGTGCCGAGATCGGTAATTGTACACCGATATAGATTCCGCCAAATAGTGAAAGGGCAAGTTTGACTTCGTTGATATTCGTCACATCGAGCGCCGCGAAGGCGCTGATCGTATGACCGCCGATGCCGGTGCTTTTCCAGTAATCAAGTACATTGACTTCGACACAGCCGACGTCGGTTGCCGGGGTTCCATTGTATCCTGACAATGTCTCATAGACCGAAAGGACAGTTGCCGATGGCAGAATGGCAGGATCACCCTCGTAAGTCGTCCATGTCTGTATTTGATGCGCCGCAGCGGCGATTGTACAATCTCCGACTGTATCATTGTCATCCATCGGCCATGCGTTCGCCGGTATCGATGAATACCAGTCAACAGATGCGGGGACTGGCGGCAATGCCACCGCAGTCAAATAATTTTTCAGTTTTGGAATGCGCGGATCACGCGACGGAGCCAACTTCCCGAGTTTGTACGTGCTATGATCAATCATGGCTGTTCCTGTGGCATGGGGTGGTTGGTAATGTGGGAATGATGCCCGGTTCCATGTAGATGATCGATTTCCCAGCTTTCGTGAAGTATTCGATCTCTTTTTGGGCACCAAAGGATTCTCGCCACCCTTCCATCATACAGACGATCAGGCCGCTGGCCGATGCCATCAATGGCTCATCGACCATCATCCAGATTTCATGGGAAAGTGGATCAATATCTCCGTGAATGGCGATCGGGTGCGTATGTGAGATTGGGCAATAGACAAAGATCTTCGCCTCAATCAACAATGCCGCTTGTCGACAAGCCATGCGGAATGCTTCCTCAATGCCGAGCGGATACCGGCTATAGGGAGTTGCTAGATAGAAATAACTCATTCAGACCTCAACATCGCGGGATTGACGATATGGCGGGCAACTTCGCCATATTCTTCATGGTAAATGATCGCCACGATGTTTCGTAATGGGCGATAGCCTTTTCCAAAGGCCCAGGCATCGGCCGGCGGAAGAACACGGAAGTTCTCGACCTTGACGCCACCGGATTCATTCACCGTTTCCTGATGCGTATGCCCGCACCACCAGTATCGATACCGGGTTTGCCCCCAAGCTTCCGCCTGGTCCGCCGCCATGACGAGTGGCAGATCCCTGGGTTTTACCTTATCTCCATGGTGAGTACCGATCAAAGTGGTGCCGAATCGGTGGTAATGGAAGAGTTTAGGCGAATGATCGACGGTAATCCTGGGGGTGTCTTCATAAAGAGCGGCGAGGGCGGCAGTGAGGAAAGCACAGGAAAACGGATCGTGATTGCCAGGTTCGACAATAATTTTTACTTTATTATGCCTCGCCAGGGCCAGTGCGATCACACGGCGGAGTATTCTGATCACAACTTGAATCATCTTGGCAAATCGTCCGTCGGCGTCTAGTTTATTCTTGTGCGCCGGCGTTTCAGGAACCATCGAGTCATAATGAAGAAAATCGCCAAGAATGGCGATGAGGGCTTCCTGGCAGGCGGGGGTTGCTTCGATAAGACGCGCGAAGGCATGGAATAGAAGGTCTTCAGCTATCTTTAAGTCATAATCGTCGCCCGCTTCTTCACGCCACGCGTACATGCCGAAATGCATATCGCCAATGGGATATCCCGCCATTAATTCTTTGGCGAAGACGATCGGGGCATCAACCCGTAGGGATTCTTGTGGAATCTTGGAAGCGAATGCTTCAGCCGCCGCTCGCCACATTTCTTCCCGATGCTGATCATCCGGTCGTTCCGATACCCACTGCTGGGTTACTCGCCCCTCCTGATCGAACAGCGTCGATATTTTGGAGATGATCTTGGGATCGGGGAGCGTGACAGCTTCTTCGGGATCACGCCCCTCGATTTTTGTCTTGTTCCAATATTGCTGGATATTTCCAGCCGTGTCATAGCGGATGGAAGTACCGCGCAAGGTCAAGCCATCGGGGACTTCGTGTGTGATATCGAATTCAGGGGCATGCCCCTGTCGTGCCGGTTTCCGAATATCGTAAAGTACGGCATCCACATCCGTTGGATGGTCACGACGAATTCGTTTCAATCGATTCTGGAAGGCAAAAAGCCTGATGTTCAGATATTTCGCGGCTTTTCGGTAGCTGCCGGTAGTTCGCAGGGCGTCGAGCGTTTCCTGCTGCTGTGGGCTCAACGCCATGAGACCTCACTATTTCATCGAGGCGACCGCGAATATTTCTATCGGTCGATGCCTATCTAACATGTTCCATTACGGCATGCAACCAGGAACAATCGGCATAACACCTATTTGTTCAGGCATTATCAATCGATAAGGTGTTCCAGGAGTTTCAGATTGACGCCGAAGTGCTGAAGAATGAACAAAAGTAGAGTTCCTATTAATAAAGTAAAAGATACGCTTAGTGTACGATGTCCGAGCGTAGCTGAAATTCCACGCACTGTCCTGATGTAGGCCAGATCTTCCTGAAGGTCAAGAACTCCTTGAGGACGTGAAACATCATGGCCGAGAGTCAGGAAAAATTGCACCATGGCTTCATGAAATCCCGCGCGAAGTTCTTCGCGAATCATTTCTCTTATCTCAGCATTATTTGCAACTCGTTCTTCGTCAGACATAATATTGTTCCTATTGCGGAATACCAGCGGAGATTTGGGGAATGCGTGAATTGGTAATGATCGCAGGCGTCGGCGCGGAAGGATTGGCTAAATAGGCCAATCCTTCCTGAATGGAATTCAGGTTTGGGTTAACCTGACTGTTTTCTTGTGTGGCAAGTTCGTAGGTTGCCCAGAATTCGGCGATGAGGGGGTCCTGGGGAATCGCCGCCGCATTTCCAAAAAGCGAACTACCCGCGGGTACTCCGGAAACCGAGGCGAGGGCCTTGATCTTCATGCGTTCGGTCGGTGTGAAGGCGAGATAGAATGCCATCGGTGAAAGAAGCGAATAAGCAACGGGGACTGGCGCCGGCGTTGGTTCACTCGGTGGCGACCAGCTATCCGGGGAAACGAAAGTCCACATGCTCTGTACCGCGGATGGGCATGCAATAAAGGTTGCCTGGAGCGATGGAACATGTGTCGCCAGCGCGGCATCTGTACAGGTCTCTATAACGAGCCCGTTGACGACCCGCGCGTTGTTGTTGAACTGTGACATCAGTTTAATGCCTCCACACCAACGACACCGGTTCCGCAAAACCCACCGAGCGAACCGCCCATACCACCGCCGGCGCCTAATCCGCCACTGCCACCGCCGCTAGAAGTGTATTCACCGCCGCATCCACCGCCACCGCCCATCCCA
>CAZASC010000145.1:0-8273 GCA_964487695.1 uncultured Victivallales bacterium | reverse complement strand
TCTTGACTATTCCCCAACAAAACAATCTGTTCAAAAATTGAGAAGTCATCATTATCCAACAACTTACGAACTGACAATACGATATCGACAGCCCCGAGTGAAACACCCAAAGCTTCTAAATCAAATCCAGGAATGTCTATGGATGTTTCCTTACGCCGTCGATCAAGGCGTCGTTGATCATACATTACGCCCATCAAAATCTTGTGTGCCCAAGTGGTAAACAACGCATCGCCCAAAAACGCCGGCAAGTTCATCATCACCTTGTCAACGCTCTCAATAATCAAGTTCCCATCAAACTTCCGTAGAATTGAATATTGAACAGCCTGCGCATGTGCAGTCAGCAGTTCCCGCAGCTCAGCTTCACGCTTAAACTTGTCATCACCTTGGGCATCTAACCAATTCTTATAAGCTATATTTTCTAAGTCTTTTCTAAACACCAGACCAGCCCTTTCTAAATTCTGTTATTCCATCAGCACAGTCTTCGCAAACACCTTCAATACGATGCGTCGGACACGCCGACTTTCCACAAATCTCGCACTCTTCAAGATTGTTACTCTCAGTACAGCAAGCACATGCGGGCTTAGTAAACTTAACACGCCCTCTGTTACACTCGAAGCAGATCTGATTTGTAATATGTGCGGGACAGTGAGCACTTCCACAGATCTTACAGTCTTCAAGATCGGTGTCGAGACCACACGTCTCACAAAAACCGCCGACTGCTCCGGTATATTCAGGCGCCTTAGCTTCTGTAAGTGCTTTCTCAAGATACTCCTCAAGGCATTTTGGGCAGGTCAGAACCGGAGGCGCTGTTGCAAACCCAAAGTATTGAATCATTGACATGCGCCCATGCTTGCGACAAATATGCCAATGTTCTCTTACACCATTTGCGGTGATGAACTCCTCACCCCTATAATGACAAAAATCTGCAACGCGCTGTCCATTGTGCATCATCGAAGTTTAAGCTCCTTACGAGGGGGTTTGTGGCCTGGCTTTATCAGGCGTTCCTTGTTGTTCGTAATCCAAGTCAGCGCCTCTCGATACTCACGGGTGCGCTTGCCATTTCGACAGGTAATCGTGCGTAATGATCCCGCCTCAAAGATGACGCCTTCGAGCATCTTATAGATCACTGGGAGCTTCTTTCGCCAGCCGCCTGTTTTCGGAACCTCAGGCATCGGGTAGGGCTTTTGGCGAACGACATTGATATCGCGCAGCACCACCAGATTCCGCAGGATCTCCTTATACGCCCGAGGCCCAGTCCAAATTGCACCGCCAGAGGTTAGAATGAAGTACTTACGAACACCCATACCAGGCCACAACTCCCCTCGTCAACGCTTCTCCCCAGTACACGCACGCTTCCAGTGGGCACACGGCGGACATATCAACCCCGGCGTGCGATGGTTGGTCGTGCAAATCGGACAACGCTTAGGCTTCTGTTCTTCCTGGACAGTCATTGGCACACCACCTCACGACTCGGTTGATAAGACGGACAATTGCAGAGCGATGCTCGTCAGAGACTCCAGGTGCTGAGTTGACTTCGAGAACGCAGGCTGTTGCTTCCCGCTTTGCCTTGTTGGTATACTTGGCAAGGATGTCCACGGCTCCAAAATCCAAATCACAAGCTCGCACAGCTGCGACAGCGACTCGCCGTACTGCTTCAGGCGTTTCCTTCAAAGGGACATTGTGGAAGGTAAAACCGTTGGCGCGATTGCGACCGAACTTGACGTTGTTCTGGGGCTCGGTGAGACGTTTCTCGTAGACTGCGAGCACGCGCTTGCGATAGATCCAGACGCGATATTCTGTATCGGAATCGACAAGCACTGTGAAATATTGCCTGTCCCGCGCGACTGCACGCTCGACTGATGCCGTCGTTTTGCAGACCAACATGTCTTTGCCCTTGGCATGTTTCACCTTCCTCGCAATCAAAGTCATTCCACGCTTTACAGCTGCAAGCGCCTGATTTGGCGTCAGAATCATCAAGGCTTCTTGCTTGAGAACCTCGCTCATGCGTCGGCCTTGTTCAAGCTTCGTGAAGGAGCTGCACTTGGCGTTCAACGAGGGCTTCGGACCAACATAACCGTAGCCATAACAAACGACACAGTCCGGCTCTTTGACCTTCGCTTCCTTCAGAGCAGCGCGAACGCCGTCTTCGAGAAACTTGCCTGTGATCCTTCCAGCATGTGCAACACGAAATTCCATTTGGGCTCCTTAAGCCAGCGCAGACTTACACTTACCGCACTGCAAATCCTTCCAAGCCTTGCCGGTCTTGTTGATGACTCCAACTCCGCAACCAGGACATTTGATTACTGCGCCCGGACTAGGCTCTTGCAGCAGCTTGTCAGTCTCCACCTTTGTTGGTTGAACAACAACGATATCCTTGACGTGGTTAACTCCACCCGACTGCTTGAACCTTGCCTCACGCTTCCAAGCCTTAGTCTTTTGGTGGTAGTTCTCTCTGCCCTTGCTGTAATCGGGCTGGCGATACTGTGTGCAGATCATCATGGGCATGTGCATCTCACATTCGGTCGGCCCAAACAACCACACGGTGTTGTCTGGCATACTTCCGATTGCGATGTTACACTTCGTGTCCTGCACCCAAACGTTCCGCACCAAACGATAAGGCTTCGCGGCCTTGATGATCGCTTGCGCCTCAGACGCCCAATAGAGTTTGTCCCCAGTCTCGTCGAAGCCGTAACAGAGCGGCGAACCACTTCGACCAATCAGCAACTTGCCTGGATACTTCGTTGAAACGCAAGCGATTGCAGCAGATCCTGAAAGTTTGCTAAGCTCCCGGATGCCCTTCTCAGTGAATCCGTGCTCGGCAACAGTTGCTCTGATGATATCCGAATCCGTTTCACAAGTCTTCTTGTACTTCTTCTCGTTGAATACGAATCCGGCATTTCCAATCGAACCATTATGCACGACGGCGGTTTCTCCGTCCCACATTGGATGGTTGTTTTCGTTGAAGATTGGATTACCAACTGTTGCCCAGCGCGTATGGAGGAGGGCAATCTCTGTTTCCTCAGAGAGTTGTTGCTCAATGAACTCCTCGAACTCCTTGCTTCGTGTGTACTTCCAAGCAGGAATTGGTGCTTTCAACACATGAATCCCGTCTGGATTAACAAGCGCCAAACCTGTCGCATGTAAGCCTCTGTGTTCGAGCGCACAGAGCATCGCAACAAGTTCCTCACCTGTGATCGGCGTCTTTCCGAACCTTCTTACTCCTGCAATTCCACACATTAGACTTTTCTCCACTTTGAAGTTGTCTTTGCTTCAGGTCTCTCTTTATACCATTCCGTTACGGAGGTGGCTCGAACAGACTCCACCGTCCAGATTGGAAACAAACCCGTTTTCAAGAGTGTGTCACGCAATGCGCCAACGTTTTCTGTTGTACAAAGAATCTTTGGGATAACAATCCTTGTCTGTGGATTGTCGTAAGCGCCATTGATTATCTGAATGTTCGCATAATATCCGCGTAATAGCTGCTTCTCTTCTTCAGTCCAAGTCAAGGGAATATAGCCAGCCACCACAAACTCGTTCTGATTACTGAACTCCCATGCAATATAAAGAGTCTGCGATGTTACAAGATTATGAATCAAATCACCAAAGCCTGCATGTCTGCCGGGTTGCACTTGTGTAGGAACCCAACGATAGGCAACATCAGGCAATTTCCATGTAAAGTTCGCCTGATATTCTTTGAAGCCAAGAAGCGTTCCATGCAAGAGATGATCTTGTATCTCGTTAATTTCATTGGGGTTAGGTTCGATACACGCGGGTAAAATATAAGGCTCACCTGGATCTAGCGTTGGGGTATTAAAATTGATTCCCCAAGCCGGTGCAAAGTCAGCCGCATGATCAACAAGAAAAACACGATTTCCATCTCGTGTAAGCAAGTGATACAAAATGTAGGCATCATCATCACGCCCTCTGTAAAGCTTTGCTAAGCCCCTCAATAAATCCGCAGCTGCCTCTGGCGTCCAAATCTTTCCACGCCAAGTCGCGGAGATTGTTGGATCAAGAACAACCAACTTGGAGGCTGCAAGAACAATAAACGCTATGGTCGGAGACTGAAGCCATGATGGAAGACTTCGATATTCATATCCATGTCTCTGCGGACGCATATCCCCAGGGAGTCCATAACGCTGCCTACGCTGATCTCCACGCATTCGATATTCCCACTCTCGAATTGGAAATATTCCGGTGGCCTTAAGCACTTCGGCAAGCCCATCCAACGCTGCGACTTCGGCATCCCTTGTTGGGCGCTTCCTTCCAAAGTGGACATGTCCCCCCATTCCATCTCCGGCAAAAAATGCACCGGCGCGACAACCCAAATCCTTTAGATTTTTACCATATGTTCTATGCATCCAACGCAGGGCTGTTAAGATGCCAGCAACATGCTTAACGACAGAAACATCTGGCCAAGGCCTTAACTCGACGAGGCGCTCATTTTGATCACAACCAACAGCCAGACCAACCTTCAAACCGAGCGCGTAGGCTTCGACACGATCTCTCTCACCAGCCGCAAATGCAAACTCAGGATCTGAGCCGATGCAAAAATGATTCAAATGACGCCCAGTTGCTGTAAAAGTGCTCGGCGAAACCAAAGGCACGTGTGTCGTTGCCCACTGCAACCATGCCGTGTCACTTGGACCATTTGGCTGAAACGTTTCGCATTTTAGAATAGTTCGTAGAACTTCGTATCGGTTCATTCAACGCATCCTATATGTTTCCAAGTCACCGCTGAACAACTCGTTGGTCCTGCCCCTGCGCTGCTTGTGCAAAGGCGACTTGTTGCATGTCTGCAGCACCTTGTTGGTAAGTAAATCTATTGAAGCCAAGCTCCATCATTTTTTTTAACTTCACGATTAACATGTTCATTAAGCTGAGCTTTCATCAACTCAAACTGAGCGTTATATAGTTCGTCTACTTCAAATCGAACTCGCGGTGGCAAAGGTCGTTTAGCTTTTGGTATAGGAAGGTCCCATTGAGGAGGACCATAATCAGCTGGCTTCAACTTTGCTTTAATTTGCGCCCAAGTTGGTTTCGCTTGAGGCGGCTTAGTTCCAACCCACTTTTGGGCTGTCTGTTGAAGAAACTGAATGCATGCATCGACCTGTGCAGCCTTAAACCATTCGCCACGAATCTTTCCGCGCGCGCAATCTGCGGCCATAATCTTCATAACGCCTGCAAATTCGGTGTCATCAAAAACGCAGGGCCAATACATTTTATGCCCATTGAGATCGAGTGGCTCACGCGCCAGCATCAGATACAACAACGCCGCCCGACCCAGCTCGCGTAAAATCTTCGTATCACAAGGGAAGTAAGTCGGCCAGAAGGTTGCTGCATCTGTTATAGCACATCCACGCAGAAGAAAAACCAATCCATTCTGATCAAACTCATAGACATTCAAATAGTCAAATCGACCACCCTTACCGAGATAATTCCTTCGAACGTGCTGCAATAAAGCCTTCGCCGGCTTTCCTGCGTACTTGAAAGGAACCTTTTCATCAGCAGATTGCAACATAATCCGCGTTGGATACCGCCCAGGAAATGCCCTTGGAGCTAGCGAGTTTGTATAAATGTACGAATCGAGCAGCTTCTCAAGCATATCCGCCAACCTTTTTAACATCGTTTAGAACAAGTTCGAAAGCCTGTGGAACCATTGTATCCCAAACTGACAGGCATTCTAGACCACAAACTGGGACATCGTTGTAGTCCAAAAAGACATCAGTCTTCACAATAGGCTCTTCGCAAATAACACAGCTCTCAGTTTTCAATAACTGCTTAAGTGTCTGCGTTATCGCCGGATAGCAACAAACATGTCCCGCGCGCTCCGCATTGCTCTTCGACATCTTTCCGCAATTTCGACACTTGGTTTGGTTAACGTCATCAACCAAAACAAAGAACTTCCGCATATGCGGAATCTTATCGAACAGGTTACGCAGAACCGAGTACTCACTTTGCGTCGCACCTTGACCGGGCCATACGGAAGGCTCATCATCGGCACTATACCAGCCCCGTTGTGAATCATACTTACGTGTCGTGACCCATTTCGGCGGCGTCCACGGCTTGTCCTCGGCCTCCACCATACCTTCCCACGGCGGAAGCCGATGACTAGTCGCGAAGATGTGCTGTTGAATCAGCGCCACCGGCACTCTTAGAGGTTTATAATCGCCTGCCACATTGTCACCTGATTGCCGGTTTCTTCGTTTTCGAACGTTTCCGTTTGCTTGAAGCCCAACAAACGAAGCGTCGCAGCTCCCACCTTCAGATCCTTGAGCGGGACCCCAACCACCTCCGACAGGTGGTATATATCCCGCAGGTAGCATAGCTGCTTTTGATAACGAGGAACACAGGCTTGGCCGGTCCTGTTGCTATGGTCTAGCTACTTGGGCTGGATTCCCAGCGCTTTCGCCCCATCCCCGCTCCCCCAGCCACGTGCTGGGAGAGATGAAGTCACCATTGGACCGGTGACTCCGACACGCCAGACTCCCCAGAGAGGGAGGTAGTGACGTGTAGCTTAAGCTGTAATTATAAGTCGAGTTCCTTCAGGCAGGATTTCTCTCACCTTGCTGTCGTCCAGCTGAGTCTTGTCAACGAGTTTTGCGATTCTGCTATTCTTTTCGAGGACCAAAAATATGTCTTGGGTCAAACGAAGTAATAGGCAATAAGCGCTGTCGGAGCTTTTGGCCGCGCGCCCCACAGGAATATCTTTCCAAGTTGCGCTTGGCGTAAGCAGATCAGAATCTTCAAGTTCAAGTTTCATTGTTTTTCTCCTTAAAACTTATTGAAGGGGCATCGCAGGAACGTATCCTCAGAGTTGACCCTAGAAAGTCGTCCGCAAATACTGTAGCAGCATGTTATGTGGTTGACGATACTAGGTCAATGTGGCGAACCACGGCGGCTTTTCTCGCGAACCGAACAGAGACTGTACTTGTGACTTACTTCTTACCATCTGAGCCTAGGTCAAAAATCCATTTATCGCTAAATGTTTGACCCCAACAGGCACAAATCGTTGACCACTCTGGCGTGTCGTTCTGTTGCCCCTCCAATCTTAGTCGAACTCGCGACCCCCGTAGCCAGGCCAGTAACGACCTGTTGAGTTCGAGACAATGTGTTTATCAAGTTCTTCGTCGCGATGGTTCTCGCGTACGTCAATCAAACATGCATCGCGTCCACAATACAATAACTTGTCGGACGAAATCGTAGTAATGGGCGCACCACAGGCGCACATTTCGTTCCTAAAAATCCATCCCTTGCCCTTGCAAGTCGTGCATGTTACAAACTTCTGGATGTCGGAGTCAAACACGACACCCATTTTGCAGGCGGGGCAGGAGGTTGTTTCGAGCTTTACGCCATGCTCCGGCACATTTTCCCCCAGTCACACTTCGTACCCTCGGAATGGGTATACCAACCAGCGCTGAACAGCCAGTTCTTCGGCACGTCTTCGGTGTCTTTGTAAATTTCCTCGACGCCGCCTTGGGTGACTTTCTGCCAAGCTTTCAACCCACCGTTGCCGGTAATGCAAACACCATCACCGACGAGCAGGTTCTGGAACAGCTTGTCATGCTTGGCCAACCACTTGCGAGCGCCGTCCACGTCGCAGAAGTTGATGATCTCCTGCACCCGCTCAGGATCAAGGTCGAAATACTTGGCATAGCCGTTCTTACCAATCTTCGCTCCGATCCTGACCAAGTTGAGCATCAAGTGGGTGATGGCCGGTCCAGTCAACCACGCGTTGGACAGCGTCCGATACTCAACGCCATGCTTCGGGATGCGGAACTCGCCAGCACGCCCATAGAACTGCCTGCGAACAGGGCTGTCCATATTCGCGAAGATCGCAACCGCCGGAATTGCAGCTGCGATATCGCAACCCTTGACGATCTCGGCGGCAACTTTCTCACTCGGAGGTGTCATGCCCAGGTGAACGTGACCCCCAGTGAACCGCAGCTTGAACGCCCTGCCATTGTCGGGCAACTTGGGTTCGTTCCCATAGGCGTTCAGTGAAGGCATACAGCCAAGTGCCGCATCGTCGTCCGTTGCAGCGTTCATCGTCGCAGCGCTGATGGTGAACGTATTTCGCATGGTCAACTTCGCGGTCTTGTCATGCGCTTGTGCAGCTTCCAAAACCTTCTTCAGACCCTCGCGGATGTAGTCCACCAGATACGAGTGACAGCCAACAGGGCGGGTGTAATACTCAGCCGCAAAGCCATCCCGATATGCAACGGAATATAGACCACGCGGCGCTCTCGCCTGTGTCATGGCTTCTTTCTGCG
>CAZASC010000144.1:0-8471 GCA_964487695.1 uncultured Victivallales bacterium | reverse complement strand
TGGCCGATATGAAGACACTGATCGCGGAAGATGATTTCACAAGTCGCGTTATTCTGCATGAAATACTGCGGAGTTATGGCGTTACCCATGTGGCTGTGAACGGCAAGGAAGCTGTTGCCGCTGTCGCAGGCGCCATGAAAGCTGGAGAACCATATGACTTGATTTGCCTCGACGTCATGATGCCAGAGATGGACGGGCAACATGCGCTTCACGAAATCCGCGCTCTTGAAAAGTCGGTTGGAATCGAACTGGACGAAGGTGTCAGAATCGTAATGACGACCGCGCTCGGTGATGGACCAAACGTCATGGGCGCCTTTCGCGAGGCATGCGACGCATATCTCGTCAAGCCCATTGACAAAGCAAAATTACTTGAACATCTTCGCGAATGGAAATTGATTTGAGGAACGGTTTGTGAAACAACGAATTCTATTTGTTGATGACAACCAGTGGGTGTTGACCCTGTTCAGGCGTGTCCTGCCTTTCATGCAGAAGGACTGGATCGCATCGTACGCGATGAACGGTAAAGAAGGGCTGGCGATATTGGAGCAGGGGCCGGTGGATGTCGTGGTTTCTGATATTGCAATGCCTGAAATGGACGGCATCGCCTTCCTGCGCGAGGTCGAGCGAAAATATCCCCATACTGTAAGATTGGTGTTTTGCGATGACTCCGGTCACGGCGCAGGTCTTCACCTCGCAAAAACTGCCCACCAGTTCTTTCGAAAACCTGATGACTTCAACGCGATCAAAATGGCAGTGGAAAGAGTCCAGAAGCTCTTTCGGATGCTGCCTGAGGGCAACTTGAGGGTAATCGCAGGACAAATAGGCGCATTGCCTACTTTGCCTGAGTTGTATCATAAAGTAACGGCGGAGTTGGACGAGACTGAACCGTCGGTTGAACGCATAGGAAGGTTAATCGGGCAGGACATCGCAATGAGCGCCAAGTTATTACAGGTAGTGAATTCGGCGTTTTTCGGCCTGCGTCAGCGTGTGGCGAATCCCACGCAAGCCGTATCCATGCTGGGTCTTACCGTGGTCAGATCCCTTATTCTGATGTTGCACGTTCTGCAGGAGCACGAAGAAGTTAGAGTTGATGGATTGACACTCAAGTCCCTGTGGCGGCATAGCCTCTCGGTAGCGGAAATGGCACGGGAAATTGTTATTGCAGAACACATGGATCAGGATCTTGTTGATCATTCCTGCTCCGCCGGTCTTTTTCATGACATAGGCAAAGTAGTGTTGATGATCAACTTTCCAGAGCTCTATGCGAAGGCGTTTGAAGCAGCTCGAGTCCACAGGGCGGATCTTTCCCAGATGGAACTGGAGTTCATGGGCGCATCGCATAGCCAGGTGGGAGCCTACCTGCTTGGTATTTGGGGTTTTAGTGATATCTTCGTTAATACCTGCCTGTTTCATCACACGCCGTCGTCTTCAGGAGAAATGAAGCTGGGACCGCTCACGGCTGTCCATACGGCCAATGTGTTCGACCATTCCATTGAGCCGCCGGAAAGCGGGGAGAAGCCGGTCGCTCTTGACGACAGCTATATGAAGACGTTGGGGATCAATTCCAGGGTGTCTGACTGGCGGAGAAACTGTTTAGAAGAAAATGAATCGAGTGTTTAGAGGGCTGGAGACTAGAGCCATAAAGTTGATTCTGCTGAAAACATCCGTCCTCACGGATGGCGGCTACAGAATACGGAAATGCCTGGCTTATGCGCTGTAGCCGCGGTCCGTGACCGCGGATTACCGTGGGGCAGAATCTAAAGTTAGGACATTGTGGCACTGAGAACAAGCGTTGTCAGATATAAGAAGAAATGAACGACCGTGAAAGGGTCTAATTCCAAAATCCATGGCGAACCCATGGGATAAGAAGTATGTGAGGGATTGATGTCGTGGCACCCCTTCAGGGTGCGGGAAGTTGGAAATTGCACCTTTACAGGTGGTGGGCAGCAGGCTGAAAGCCTGCAATTCCAAAGCCCAGGGCTACGCCCTGGGATGAGAAGTGCGCGAAAAACACTCTTAGCACCCTGTAAGGGTGCAACAGGCGCGATGCAGAAAGGCAGTTTTAGGATAACTCGGCATCATGCCCCATAGGGAACGATTTATTATGAAGCGGCGAATCTTATTTGTGGATGACAATCAGGGAGTTCTGGCCCTTTTCCGGCGCGTTCTGCCTTACTTGAATCAGGATTGGGAGCCTGCGTTTGCGGTAAACGGCAAGGAGGGATTGGCTGTAATGGCCCAGAATCCGGTCGATATCGTAGTGTCGGATATTGACATGCCGGAAATGAACGGAATAGTTTTTCTGGACGAAGTTGAGAAGAAGTATCCGAAGACTGTGAGGTTTGTGTTTTCCAGCGAATCAGTCAAGGGCACAGGGCTGCATCTTGCCGGTACCGCTCATCAATACTTCCAGAAACCGGATGGATTCAACGTCATCAAATCGGCCGTGGAAAGAGTCTATTCTTTGTTTCACTTTCTGCCCGAGGAAAATTTGCGGCGAATCATCGGGCAGATAAGCACGCTGCCGACATTGCCGGATTTGTACACCAAAGTGACAAAGGAGTTGGAACAACCCGAACCATCCGTAGACCGGATCGGAGCGCTAATCGCCCAGGACGTGGCCATGAGCGCAAAATTGCTGCAGGTTGTAAACTCCGCATTCTTCGGCATGAGGCAACGCGTGGGGACTCCAGCGCAAGCCGTCTCTCTGCTGGGACTGGATCTGGTCAAATCGCTTGTGTTGATGTTGCACGCTTTCCAAGAAAACAAGGTCGTTCGCATCGAGGGATTGAGTTTGAATGCGTTGTGGCGGCATAGTCTTGCAGTAGCACAAATGGCGCACGACATTACCCTTGAGGAACGCATGGGGCAGGAAGTTGTCGATCTAACATGTTCAGCCGGGCTATTCCACGACATAGGGAAGCTTATTCTTATGGTCAATATGCCGGAATCGTATGCCAAAGTGTTGACGCAGGTTCGCACTAAACGCGCCGACCTCTCAGAGGTTGAGCTGGAGGTGATAGGCGCATCGCACGGGCAGGTTGGGGCGTACCTGCTGGGCTTGTGGGGGTTTGACGACATATTCGTCAAAACCTGCCTGTTTCATCATACGCCGTCAGCTTCGGGAGAAACCAAGGTCGGACCGTTGACCGCGATACATGTGGCAAACGTGTTCGATCATCTGGTGGAACCGGCGGAAAGCGGGGAAAGACCCGCCGTTCTTGACGAGGAGTACATGAACGCGCTAGGGATCAAGGCCAAGGTGTCGGATTGGCTAAGAATTTGTGTTAAAGAGGATTCCAATGAGGAATCAGCGCGTTGATCTAAACAGTGGTTGAAATGCCGAATAGCAGGAAAAAGCCGATGAGTACAAAATATCCCAGTGGCTCTCACCAGCCTGTCGCAGTGGTTGTAAATGACGACGCGACCCAACTTGCACTTCTCTCGGGGCTGCTGTCATCCGCCGGTCTTGAGGTCCGCCCTTTTGAGAGTGCCGAAGTGGCCATGACGGCTCTGATCCGCGGAGGTCCGCCGGACATCATTATAACCGATATTTACATGCCTGTGATTGATGGCTGGCGTTTCGTCAGTATGCTGCGTTCCGCTGAATATGCGGTCTTGAACAAGGTGCCAATCCTTGTGGTGTCGGCAATTTACAGCGGCGATGAAGTGGCGCGGATCACGGCGGAACTGGGGGCCAACGCTTTCCTGGCGGTTCCAGTTGATGGCGAGCGTTTGATAAAACAAGTCCACTTGCTGCTTCGCGGCGAGCAACACGTTGATGTACCGAGCGTTCTCATCGTAGATGACGATAGTAATCTGGCGAATTTGTTGAGGAAGTCATTCGAGCGCCATGGCTATAATTCTCAGATTGCTTTGACGGGTCAAGCGGCCATGGATGCTATCTCCAAACGGGAGTACGAGCTGGCTATCGTAGATTATCACCTGCCTGACATGACGGGCGATGATGTGTTGAAGGAAGTCGGGCAAAGGAGTCCACGCACAATCTGCATCATGATGACGACTGCTCCGACCCGCGAAATGGCCATGGCATGGACAAAACATGGTGCCGGTGCTTATCTGGATAAGCCTTTCGAGCCGGAATATCTGATCAAGGTATGCGACAACGTGCGTCGGCGGAATGCGATGCTTCGCATGCAGGAGTTGCTGGAAGAACAGACGAAACATCTCAGGGAAAACGAACAGCAATATCGCGAAATATTTGAAGGGACCCCGGATGGTGTAATCGTTCACGACGCCAACGGTGTTATCCTCGATGCAAACGAGGTGACTGCGCGCAATCTGGAGATAGACCGGCCACAGCTTATTGGGCGCAGGCTGGCTGAGTTTGTTGCTCCGGCCAATGCTGTTGCTATAGAGACAAATGCCAGGGCAGCGTTGGGCGGGGCAGCCAGGGTGTTCGAGACTATTTATATTTCGGCATCAGGTAAAGAGATTCCATCTGAGCTGCATGAACACCGCATCCGCTGGAAGGGCTCGGAGGCAATACTGAGCGTCTCGCGCGACATCGCCGAACGCAAACGGAGCGAGGCCGTAATGCGGGAATTGGCGGAGAGACTTCAGCTGAGCCACACCTCAATGTTGGGGCTGATCGAAGACCTTAAAACAGAAAATGAGAACAGGAAGAGAATCGAGGCGGCATTAAGGGAAAGCGAGGAAAAATACCGGCTCATATTCTCCGCAGAAAACGATGCTATTGTCCTCACCGATGGCGATTCGCTCAGGTATCTTGACGTAAACACGGCAGCCGAGAAACTTTATGGATATTCCAGGGATGAGTTCCTGCGCATGACTGCTACTGATGTCAGCGCGGAGCAGGACGAATCGAGGGCGACCCTCAATGCCGCAATACGACAGGGTGGAATTCATATACCTGTACGTAAGCATCGGAAAAAGAACGGCTCGGTAATATTGGTGGAAATAGCCGCCGGACCCTTCACTTTGAATGGCAGATTGGTTGTGTGTTCGATCATAAGAGACATAACTGAGCGCAAAGCGGCTGAGGAGAAACTACTGGAGAGCGAGAAGAAATATCGTGAATTGGTCGAAAACATTGATGAAGTGGTGTATGTGCTGGATACCGATGGCACCATTTCGTTCGTCAGTTCGGCAGTGACACGTTTGGCTGGCTATGAACCGCGTGAACTCATCGGGCAACCGTTTAATCAATACATTTGTGAAGAGGATATTACAAGGGTGATGGAGGAATTCAAGGCGGCTCTGTCTGGCCAAAGCAGACCAATAGAATTCCGTATCGTGACGCGACTGGCAGAAATCCTGTGGGTTGAATCAATCAGTCGTATGGGCGGGATTGGGACAAGGGGTGGAGTCACAGGAAGAATGACGAACATCACTGCAAGGCGTCTGGTCGATGCGCAGAAGGAAACTTTACAGCAGGCGGACAAGATGATTTCGCTGGGCATGCTTGTTTCGGGCGTGGCGCACGAGATCAACAATCCTAACAACTTCGTTATGCTCAACGCGCCTATCCTTGCGGATACCTGGCGGGATGCTAGTCCCATACTGGAGGAGTACTATCGGGAGCACGGCGACTTCGTTCTGGGCGGCATCAACTACTCCACGATGCGCGACGAAGTGCCTGAGCTGGTGAACGGTATTACTGACGGGGCGAATAGGATCAAGCGGATCGTTGCTGATCTAAAGCGATTCGCACGCATGGAACCGCCTAACATCTCTGAGGACGTGGCTGTCAACCATGTCGTGAAGGATGTCATGAAGTTGTTGGCCGATACCGTTCGGAAGTCCACGCATAATTTCCGGCTGGAGTTGCAGGAAGAACTTCCGGCGATAAAGGGCAGTTTTCAGGGAATCGAGCAGGTGATGGTCAATTTGATTCAGAATGCATGCCATGCGTTGAAGGACCCGGGCAAGAGCATCGTAGTAAGCACTGGGTTTATTGAAGAGGCCGATTCTGTCTTCATCAGAGTGGCCGACGAAGGTGAGGGCATTTCAAAAGAGAATCTACAGCACATCACGGATCCGTTCTTTACTACGAAACGGGAATCGGGGGGCACCGGTCTGGGGCTTTCGGTTTCGATGGGAATCGTGAAGGACCACGGGGGTGGAATGTCGTTTTCTTCGACTCTGGGAGTGGGCACGACGGTAGTGGTAGTGCTGCCGGTGAAGCGACTGATCGAAAGCAAAGTGATTGCTGCACCGTAGGAGCGGGTTTATCACGCGATGGTTCATCGAGATGTTCTGATTCACCGGTCGCGGCATAAAGCTGCTCCTACAGGTGATGAAGACTGATCGTCCGTCATGGGCGTCAACCAAAGGGTTCGGCAGAATCTACTGTGGTGGACCATAAAAAAGTGCAAAAGCAAACTGAAGACGGTATTATTGCCTTTTTTCTGCTGGAGTCTGAGCATCGGCTGACGGTTGGATTGCTGCGGCCTCGGCTGGCGATGGTGTTGCAATTGGCGATGGAACAAGCCATTTTTTCTTCAATATCTCAGCCATGGATTCCGCAGTTTTTGCTGCCTTCTGCGCGTCGTCGGCCTGACGCTCTGCTTTTCTGGCAGCCGATTCTGATTCCCCGACTGTAGCAGCTTTCGCAGCCCGTGTAGCTTCATCGCGTGCTGCCATATGCGCCGAGGCTGACCGATCGGCATATTTTACGATCTGTTGTGTCGAATCCAGGGCCGCATCAACATCGGCGACCGCACGGGTCCACGTTTCGCGTGCAGCCTTAATCCTGGCTGCGTCACGGCTCTTGAGTGCAAGCAGAAGATGTTCCTGTTCGAGATTGCTGACGGCCATGACGTTTCTTAGAGCATTCAGCCCCAACTCGCCGGCAATAGTGGCTTTTTGAGCAGATAGGGAGGCTGCATTGACTGCTGAGACGACCCTGTCTATGGCGTTTGACGGACTCTGATCCGCGCGCGCTAGCAGGGGGACAGCCAACATCAGCAGAAGATAGAAGATGAATCTGAAAACTTTCGCTCTGGATATCGAAGATACCATGATGGAGGACTTCTCTGTGCCGATGAATCTCATATCCTCGCTCGCTGCACGACAATAATGTCGCCGGGCCTGATCAAGGGATCTCGCTCTTTGCGATCCTCAATCTTCTTCGCGTCAAACGTCAGGATGTCCTCTCCTCTGTAAAGTTTGATGTCACTCTGTTTTGCATATTCCGTGTAACCTCCTGATTCGGCGATGGCCTTCATCAGGGTAAGATCTGTTGAGAGAGGATATTTGCCCTGCTTCTCAACCTCTCCGCGAATGAAGTACTCATCGTCCTGAGCTACAAGAATAACATTGATTTTTCTGTAATATTCCCCAGTGATATAGGCTTTTTCTATAAAAGCCTCCGCCTCCGAACTTGTCTTTCCTTCAAGTTTAATTGTCCCTATTAGAGGCAGATTAACGCAACCATCCTCATCAAGCATATCCTTTATATCCAGAGGCGTTGAGATGTCGCGTATGGAAATGGATATCTTGTCGCCTCGCCTCAGTAGTCGGCGATGCGATGCGATGTGGTTTTCCGACGTTGCATCTGAAGGAGTGCCAGCTTCGTCCGTGATGAAAGCCATTGCGCCTGACGGGGCACCCCTGTTAGACGACAATGGCGCTCCTTCCGCGACTGCCGGTGTATAGCGGTGCAGTCGCTTGTTTTCGGCTTGATCAGAGGCGCAACCACAGAACATTAAGCCGGATGCCAGCCCAAGACAAATAATCAGCCATAATCTATGCATGAGATTTTGTATCCACACTATGCGCGTTTTCCTGCGCCACTAGCCGCCGTTTGCTGCTGCGGATATGAGTAGTAATGATAATAGTACGAATAGTCACGGGTTATATTGATGTTGTTCAATACCACGCCTACCAGATTGGCTCCAACGTTCTGCACCATGTCCTTCGCGCGGTTCGAGACAGACCGGGGATATTTCCTGTGTTGGACCACGAGGAGCACGCCGTCCACTTTGCCGACCAGCAGCGAGGCGTCGCTGACACCAATAATTGGAGGAGCGTCAAAGAAAATGAAATCGTATTTCTCTTTAAGGATCTCAACGAGGTCAACCATCGGCTGCGTGTCAAGCAGGCCATGTACGCCGCCCGAAGCCAGTTTCCCGCTGGGAAGAAAATCAAGATTTTCCACTTTTGTCTGGAGTATCGCGTCCTCAAGAACTGCCTCACCAATGAGGACGTTTGCCAGTCCAACGGCATTGGAAACTCCGAGTATCTTGTGCTGTCTGGGACGATGCAAATCGGAATCTACCAAAAGGACTTTATCGCCAAGTTGGGCGCAGACATAGGCAAGGTTGAAAATTGTGAGCGATTTCCCCTCGCCAACGCTTCCGCTCGTTACGCAAAGAGTTTTGACGGCCCTCTGTTTTTTTGAAAAGTGGATGTTGGTCCGCAGGACCCGATAAGCCTCGATATGCGCTCCTTTGCCAGGGTCGTCCAATAGCGGTTTCATTTTTTGC
>CAZASC010000143.1:0-8550 GCA_964487695.1 uncultured Victivallales bacterium | reverse complement strand
ATACCTGCCAAATGGCAAAGACACCGCATTGTTCGATCCGGCGAAGTTCGATCCCAAGGTCAGCCGGCAGCGTCACGGGTTGACTGGGATCAGGGTTTTGCTGTTTCCTGGTTCACCAAGACCGCACAAGGGGCTTGAGGATCTTCTCACGGCTTTGGATGCACTGAACGAAGATGATCTCAGGCTTGTTATCGTTGGTGGCAGTACATACGACAATTACGACGACAAACTGATCCAGAAATGGGGCAGATGGATCATCAAATTGCCTCGATCCTCGGTCGAGTCAATGCCTGAGATTGTCTCCTGCGCCCATGTGTTGGTGGTTCCATCGCGGAACAGTCCAATATCGAACGCGCAGTTCCCGCTGAAACTTACGGATGGCATGTCCATGGCGAAACCTGTGTTGACCACTAGGGTGGGCGATATACCGGAGATCTTGTCCGACACGGGTTATCTTGTCGAACCGGGCAATCCCGGACAAATCGCCGATGTTATACGCGAAATATTTGACAATTATGGCAAAGCGGAAGAAAAAGGGCGGGCCGCGAGAAAAAGGTGCATCAAGTATTACAGTTTGGATGCGATGGCCGCTACGCTTTCGCGTGTGATTGAGGACGTTCGACCCCGTTAGGGATGCCTTGCAAAGAATTCTAGTCATTGCTCCGTATTTTCCGCCGATGGGAGGGCCTGGCGTCCAGCGATCGAAACGCCTTGTGCAACGTCTTCCGAAGTTGGGTGTTGAGCCAATGGTACTCACAATCACCGAAGCAGATATTGCCGGATCTATATTTCCAAGAGACGACAGCCTGATGCATGGACTTGAGACCACGGAGATACACAGGGTCGCAAATCACGAGCCTCGTTGGCTCCTCAAGAAACTCGCCAGGGGCCATGCCTATCGCATATTTCGCTTCATCTTCTATCCGTTCGTCTGGGAGGACTGCGCATTGTGGCCGTGGGCCGCATTTCGCACGGCGCGGCGACTGGTGAAGCAGAAGGGGATCGACGTCGTCTATGTAAGTTGTGCTCCGTTTTCCGGCCTGCTGCTGGGGCTTCTTCTTAAGTGGTTCGCCGGCACAAAGTTGGTGGCTGATTTTCGAGATCCTTTCACGGAATCCTACACGCAAGAATGGCCCAGCAAGGTTCATTGGTATGTCTGCCGTTTGCTGGAGCAAGTATTCATCAGGCAATCGGACCGGCTGATAGTGAACACTCCAGCCGTCATGGATGAATATATACGCCGTGGAATCATACCAGGGCAACGCGTCTGTGTGATCACCAACGGGTTCGATTCGTAGCACGATGAATGCGCCTCTCGTAATCGGTTATAGCGGCACTCTTGCGGGATATGATCCTCATTGGATCACACCTGGGCCTCTCCGGAGATTCTTTAACGATTGGTTCTGGGGATATCGGACACAGGTCACGGATATTAAGACGCGCACCGGCTACTACTTGTTTCGAGGTTTGGTGGCGTGGAAGCGACGATGGCCTGATCCTGAGACTCGTTTGAAAGTGCAACTGTGGGGGGCGATCAACCCGGTGAATGAGCGTCAAGTCCGGGAATTAGGTTTGCAGTCGATTGTAACGGTGAGTGGATTCATACCGCAGACAGAATCCGCGCGGAAAATGATGAGTTGCGACGTTTTCTTCCTGCCGATGGAAACTGGTATCAACGGCAGAAAGCCATTCTTCATACCGGGCAAGCTCTTCGAGTACATGGCGAGCCGAAAGCCTATTCTGGCGCTGGCGGGTGCGTCCGATTGCGTTGATATTCTGAATGCGTGCGGATTGGGGCTCGTGGTTTCGCCCTTTGACGAAGAGGCCATCGCCGACGCTTTGGATCGGCTTGTCGCGAATCGTGGACAACTGGCAGAGCTATTCGTTCCCAACGAGGAGGTGATTTTGCGTTACTCGTCTGACCGGATCGTGGAACAGATTGCAAATGTCATTAATGATTGCGCATCGGTAGCGGAGCAAGCCGGTAAATTGTGAGCATGCCACTTGTCAGCATTGTCATCCCGTGTTGCAACGCAGATAAATATATCGCTGAAGCCATTGAGAGCGCACTGGCGCAGACCTATCCTAACAAAGAGATCGTTGTCATTGACGACGGTTCGACAGACGGCAGCCTTGATTCGATTCGTTCCTTCGGCGACCGGGTTTGCTGGGAATCCGGCCCTAATCGAGGCGGAGGCGCGGCTCGCAATCGTGGGATTCAACTTGCACAGGGAGAACTGATTCAGTTTCTCGATGCGGACGACATTCTTTACCCGTGCAAACTCGAGCGGCAGATTTGCCGGATTATGGAGGTTGGAGATGGCATAGTGTTCTGCGATCGTGTTGAGCGAATGCCAGATGCGGAAAGCGGGTTCGAGGTTTCTTTCTCCGTGACGAGTCGCGATTCGCTCGTCCAAATCCTGTCCGGGCACATTCAGACATCGGCGCCTATTCACAGGAAAGACAATCTTTTGAAGGTCGGGGGATTCCGCGAGGATTTACCGTGTGCGCAGGAATTTGACCTGCACCTGAGACAGGCGGCTGCTGGATACGAATTTCACCACCTGCCGGAAGCGCTCTACGAATTGCGCAAACGGGATGACAGCGTGTCGAGCAATTATGAAAGAGTATTGGACCAGTACGCAACCATCTTATGGCCTGTCTTCGAGCAACTTCAAACTAGCGGCCAAATGAGCGACGAAAGAAGAACAGCCTTTGCTCACCGCATGGCCAATGCCGGGAGAAGTTATATGCGCATGGGGAGATGTGAAAAGGGCTTGCGATATTTTGACGAGGCAGCAAAGATGGATCCGAATGCCTGGATGAAGGGCTACAGTCGTTCCTCACTGGTATTACGCGGGATAGTCGGTCCCTGTTTTCTCGAAAAACTGGTTTTACTCAGAAGAATGATCTTCCGGCAGAGGGCGAGGCGGTCAAATGTCAGATTCCCTTAGGCAACTTCTGAGATGGGTCGTTGCGAAAGCCCGGCAGACGCAAAGGTCTGGCTTGGTCTATGCAAACAACCACATTATGTCCGCTTGTCTTAGTCGCAGTCTGAGAATGGCATGGTATCGGCGCGTCATGGGATTCGATGTTGGGATTGGCTCGTCCATTCTTCCAGATTTCCGTGTGTCGGAGCCCTGCAAGCTGACCATAGGTGAACACACTGTGGTGAACAATTCCTGCCGGTTCGACAACAGGCACAGGATCGTCATCGGTAACAACGCCTCGATCAGTTACGGAGTGTTGCTGCTGACGCTGGGGCACGATATAGATTCGCCCGATTTTGCCGCCAAGGGCGGGGACATTCACATTGACGATTATGTCTGGCTTTGCGCCAACTGCATGATTATGCCGAGCGTACGGATTGGCAGGGGCGCTGTGGTGCTTTCCGGAAGCGTGGTCACCCATGACGTGGAACCGTTCTCTGTTGTTGGGGGTGTACCGGCCAGGTTCGTGCGAAAACGAAGTGAGGACCTGCGATATCAACTGTCGTGGAACCCGCTTGTGCCCATGTTGGGCTGATCGTTCATTGGAGTTGCGAGTCAGCGCTACGTCTCGAAGCCATGAAGCTCATTCAACCGTATCCCGATCATTCAAGCCGAATCGGTGTCAAAGCCGAAGATCGGGTTGGCGTGGAGTTTCCTGTCTTTTTTGTTCGGCATCGGTACCAGCATCATGCTGCTCCATCCGGATATGACCGGCTCTGCGATTACATTGAAGGGGAGGAGGTGCGTCTTTCGCGGTTTCTCTACTGGATGGGGGAAACGGTTTTGCGTGTGCCGCTTAAACTCATGGTGATGACGGACGGTCATCGTGAATACTCGCGTTACGATGCCATCGAAGAATTGGAAGTGATCCGGCATTTCCTTGCCCATCACAACAGCATCTATCACTTCATCTATGGAGAAAAGAGCTATCTCCACCTCGCGCGCTTTGCCGGGCGCAACGGTAACAAGATTATTGCCACGCTACATCAACCGCTGGAACACGACCGCTGGATGTTTCGCTCCATGGAGCATTTCAAGGCTCTTGACATGGCCGTTGTGGTCTCGCGAAGCCTGATCCCGTTCTGGGAGGACATCATCGGCAAGGGCAAGGTGGAATACGTTCCTCATCCGGTGGATACCGGCTATTTCCGCCCAGCCATCGCCACTGCCGATGCTCGGCCCAAGCGCTGTGTTTTTGCGGGCAGCCACGAACGTGATTTCGACGCACTGGAGCGTCTTGTACCTGAACTGCTATCCGCGCGCGGAGATATGGAGTTCGTGTTGATTTGCGGCGATTCACGTTGTCAGCGCATAGCCGGTGAAAATCCGCGAGTGCGTTGGATAAGGCTCGCGTCAGACGGAGAATATCTGAACATGCTTCAGCAGTCGGATGTGATGGTGATTCCAATGAAAATGAGCACAACCAACAACTCAATCCTCGAAGGTCTGGCTTGCGGGCTCCCAGTGGTAACCAATCTGGGCGGAATAGGCGATTATCTAAACAGCGAATGCAGTTATCAGTTACCAGTTGGCGATATCGCTGGAATGAGAGATGCGGCAATACGCCTGCTCGACGACGGCGATTTGAGAAGTAGGATGTCGGCAGCTGCGCGCCAACAGGCATGTTTGTTTTCGTGGCCGGTCACGGCAAGAAAGATGGTGGAGTTCTACAGACGAATGCAGGCGAAGAAGGCCGAACATTAGCTGAGATTGGTTTTATGATAACCGTGCTTCCTGAGAATGGTCTTTGTAATAGAATGCTGGCGATTGCCTCAGGGCGTGCGCTTGCTGCTGAAGTGAATCAAGAAATGCAGATAATATGGAACGAGGACAGATGTCTTGGCGCTTCGTTCAAGGATCTATTTTGCCCTATATTGGGCGTTCGTGTAAAAGATATCCGCTGGAATGAATCTCTCCTGGACAGGCTGCAGTATCCTTATCTGTGCTTCACAGAGCGACCGCTCCTGGACAAGTTGTCGAAGTTCATGAGGAGTCTTGTGTACGACAGAGTTGTACGAAGCCAGGAGTTACACAAGTCGTTACTCTCTGGTCAATATGGCGCCGCTTTGCTCTTCGGTAGCCAACGGACACTGCTCCTGGCGTATGAGGCATTTCATTCAGGTGCGGAAACTTTTCTTCGCTCGTTTCAACCGTTGCCGTCATTAATGGAGATTGTTGACCGAGAGACCCGATGTTTCTCTCACAATATCGTAGGTGTTCATATTCGCAGGACTGACCATCACGGTGCAATCTCGATGAGCCCTATAGATGAATTTGAAAGAAGGCTTGCCAAGGAGATCGAGGCTGATCGGTCTGTCATGTTCTTCCTGGCTACAGACTGTCCTGATACCGAGACCAAGATCAAGAACAGGTTCGGCGAACGCGTGATAATTAGAGAGAGATGCAGGAGGAGAGATACTGTGCCAGGCATGCAGGATGCGCTCGTCGACTTGTATCTTTTGTCGCGAACGAAGAAGATTTTGGGCTCCTGCGGCAGCACGTTTTCGGGGACAGCCGGTATGTTGGGAGGAATTCCGCTGGTTACAGTTGTTGAAACCTGACGGCGACTGATTTACTGACTTCGTGGGATGAGCATACGGAAATTTATCAAGAGAGCGCTCGGGGATGAACTCCTCGGTGCGCTGGACTACTATCGGCATCCTCAGAAGCGAAACTATTGTGGGGGCCCCTTCAACGGGCAGGTGTTTCGCAAGAAGATCTTTATGGAGTTGATCCAAAACATTCAATTTACGGCAATAGTTGAAACAGGGACATATAGAGGCACAACAACCGATTATCTCCATTGCGCGTCACGATTGCCTGTGTATACCGTAGAGAGGAATGCAAGGTGCGTCGGATTTGCGAAAGCCAGATTTCTGACTAACCGCAATATCAAGATCTCATACGATGACAGCAGGTCCTTCCTGCAACGTGTTGTTGCCGAACCTTGGTGCAGGGGGCAACACGTGTTCTTCTATCTCGACGCTCATTGGGGCGCGGATCTCCCGCTGGCAGAAGAACTCGAGATCATCTTTAAGAGTGTCGACTCTGCCAGCGTTATGGTGGATGATTTCAGCGTGCCCGGGGATGACGGGTATGGTTTTGACGGGTATGGTGACGGCAAGGTTCTGAATCTAGGCTATCTCGAACAGGTTAGGGTACAGCTGCAATTGGCGGTATTCTTTCCATCTGAGAGAGCGGAAATGGAAAGCGGGTCAAGGCGTGGTTGTGTGATACTTGTACGAGATGCGCACATGGTAGAGAAAATGGCGAATATGCAGACGATACGTCGCCACTTCGGTTCAACGTGATTGCAGAAAGGCGGCTTTCGGCGGTGTAACGAATTGGGCTGTCATCGAGAAAAGGGAATTTCATCGTTTGTTGCCGCCTGGCAAAGGGCAGGTGCTTTTGTTCAAGAGGGATGACTCGGAACCAGACGGCGAGAGTAATGGGGTGAAAAACGCGAAGAAACCATGCTGATCGCGTTGGCGTGGCAGCGCTCCTATAGAGAATTCCGAATTCTCCACGGAACCTTGTAGGAGCGCCACCCCGTGGCGCGATCTCCTGACCCAACAGGCGGCGAGCAAGAGAAACGTACGGCATCAGTTATGGGTGGCCGTAAAGATGGCGTGTTATGGCGCCGCGCGGATAAGAAGTCAACAGCAAGACACAATGTGTTCTCTTTTCTCCGTCTTCTTGCGCGGCGGGTCCGGCGGCCCCGCCGTGCTGCCCAGCCACACATGACTGAGGTCGTACAGAGAAACCTAGCTAGAGTAGTGTTTCGCAATTATTCATCGATGTCTTTAGGTATTTCTTGGTAGAGCCGACTCCGTCGTGGGGGATCAGGCTTTATGTTTGCCCAGCTCTGCAGGGTCGGCTATGGCCCGTATAAAACCGGCCCAGCGAATTCATTTCACAAGTGCGCATCTGAATGCAAGGCTACACGAAATGATCGAAGGTGATACAGATAGACGCTGGATAGATTCGCACGGCGAGACTGGACTCACGTCCGTCTTGATTCCCGCATACAATGCGCAAACTACGATAACGGCAACCCTTGATTCCGTGTGGAAACAGACTTACCGGCCAATAGAGGTCGTCCTTATTGACGACGGATCTACAGATAATACAGATGCGGCAATTCAGGCGTGGACAAGTTCGATACCCAGTCGGAGCGATTTTATTGTCCGATATTTCCGGCAGAGCAACAAAGGCCTGCTCCCATGTCGGAACCGAAGCACGCTGCAATCGCTGGGCGAGTATCTCCAGTATCTCGATGCGGACGACCTTCTTCATCCCGAAAAGCTGGAATCATCGATTAATGTGTTGCGAAAAGATGTCAATACAGATGTAGTCGTTGTCAGGACTTTATGTTTCACGGAAGAAAACGAAGCGCTCGAAGCGTTGCGCTTGCCTGCAAAAGTCCGGGCTTGGGGCGATGCCGAAATCGGCGTTCCAATTCTTTCCCGCGCATTTTGGTATACATTGGGTCCAGTGTTTCGTCGCAGGATAGTGGAGGCGGCCGGCCCTTTTCCATTGAAAGTTCATCCAGTGGCAGAAGAAGTCGAATTTCATGCGCGTGTCAAGTGTGTGACGAACCGCATTCACTATTTGCCGGAAGTGCTCACGTTCCATCGTGTAGGAGGGAAGAGCCAGTTGACTGGGCAATTGGCTCGCGTTTACAGAGGCAAGATTGATGCCGTGCGCTGGATTGAAAAGATCATGCTCGAAAATGGAATAGCGGACTCCCGGGAGTGGAGGGGACTTCTTCGGTATTCATTGAGCACCACGTACGCAATAGGCGCGTGCTCTCCAGATAGAGGCCTGTTTGAAGAATCTCTCCGCCAAACAAAGAACTTGGCGCGCAGTCGCGGGAATCTGCTGTCGATGGTTCTCTCGCTGATCCCGTCTTCGCTGGGAGTTGGCGTGTGCAAAAGCGTGTATGCAATGCGGAATCGAGGTGACTGATTATGCGACGCGTAAACAGAAACCGATATTTTCTTTTATGCCGCAGATTTCTCCGCGCAATCCCGCGCGGATTCTTTTTTCCAGGATCCTCGAGGCTTGCCATGCCGACTCGTATAAGGCTGTGCAACCGCTGGATCCAACTCTCGTTCCCACCCGAGACTTCCCTGCGGGGCGATATTATCAACGTGGTTTTGGATGACGAATACGGACTCAGATGCATACGAAGCAAACCGAAGACGATTCTCGATGTGGGCGCAAATATCGGTGTGTTCTCGCTGCTGGCGCACCATCATTTTCCAAGTGCCAAGATTCACGCGTATGAACCTAATCCCAGGGTGCTTCCATTTACCAGGTCAAACATGGAGCAAGTTGGGTTGTCTCCATACGCTTTTGCCGTTGGCCTCAATGATGGCATGGCTACCATGGTTGACGTCGGCGATTCGATAGCTGCTTCGACGAGGACGAGCTCGCAGGGAGAAGTGATCGTAAAACCCATAAGGAAAATGGTTGATGACATTGGCGGACATGTTGATCTTGTAAAGTTGGATTGCGAAGGCGCGGAATGGGAGGTCTTCCGGGATGTTGAAACCAT
>CAZASC010000142.1:0-8555 GCA_964487695.1 uncultured Victivallales bacterium | reverse complement strand
AAATGGATCATACGCGTCCGGCTCGGGCTTCTCGCCGAATGGTGGAGCCGCCAGCATCCGGATGAAGTTCATAATCCGCCACGCACCGGCGCTCCCAACGAACCCCTTTCCGTCTGCAATATCGCATCCTCGGTATGGAACCAGGAAGTCTGCGGCATGATCCGCGAATTCACGACATGGCTCAAGTCCACGCACTGGGCGCCGCGAATTGTGGGCTTCATGCTGAATGCGGGCTCCACCGAGGAGTGGTTGATATTCGACACGCATGAAACCTACAATGGAAAATACCAGTCAGCTTACACCCGCGAATTCCGGCGCTGGCTCGAGGCCAAGTATGTCGATGAAGCTGCCCTGCGCAAAGCGTGGCGGAATCCAGCTGCGACGTTCGAAACGGCCGAATGCCCGACGGGCCATGTGCGCGGCGGCAGTCACATCTGGGGGCTCTACACAATGCGCGACCCGGTGTTCGACCGGCCCGCCATTGACTACTACTACTTCCTCAACCAGACTCTGGCCGACCATCTCATCGCATGCTGCCGTGCCGCAAAGGAAGCGGCGGGTTCGCCTATTATCTGCGGCGGGTTCCACAGTTATCTCTGGTGGGAAACCGGCATCTACAGCTACATCCAGGAATACGGACATGGTCTGATCCAGAGGCTGGAGGCGAGCCCGTGGGTGGACTTCGTATCCGACATCACGAGCTACGATGACCGATTTCCCGGCGGCCCCTCAGGCTATCTTGGCCTTCCACACTCGCTGAACGTGTCCGGCAAACTCCACTACACCGAAGTGGACCTGACATCCTGTTCGGCTCTCAGCGCGGAAGAACGCGACGCATGGAAGAAGGCCGACATTTCAAAGATCCGCCCCGGCACAGCCGAGCCGGTCCTGCCTGACCGCAAGTGGAAATGGACGCTGAACTACTGCGGCCGCGACGAGCTGGAACAGGTTGCACTGCTCGCCCGCGAGCACATGCACAACGCCATAACCGGCACGCCATTCTGGTGGTTCGACATCCGCAAACATAATTACCAGGAACCACCGCTTGTTGATGCGATGAAACGATGCAGCGACATCGGCAAGCAGGCGATCAATTGGGATAGAAGCACCATATCGGAAATAGCCTTCGTCTGCTCAGAGGATACGCCGAATTATCAATCTGCAACGAACGGAAACCTGATCCGGATGGAAATGGAATCCGCTCACAGTCTCCTGCTCGATCTCTGCACGAGACGCTGGGGATTGGCAGGCATTCCATTCGATACTTACGAATTGCACGATCTCGCGAAGCCGACGTTCCCCGGCGAGCAATACAAGTTGATCATCTTCGTCAATTGCGGGTTCATTTCAACCGAAGCCGCTGCTGGCATTCGTCGCTGGCAAAACAATGGGCGGACATTGCTTTGGACCTTCGGCGCAGGCGTGCTGGACGAAGAGCATTTCGATCCGGCGCTGAGCGCCAGCCTGATCGGCATGAAACTCGGCGCGCGAATCCAGCGGCAAAACATCCATGTCTGCATGACCGATAAGCGGAACCAGCTCACCAAGGGCGGAGACAAACTCAACTTCGGAACCGAGGGCTCCGTCGGCCCGGTTTTCTTTGCCAAGGATCCCAAAGCACAGGTGCTTGGCCGCCTTCGCGACGGCGGCGAGCCGGCGTTCGCGCTGCGACGGCACAAGAACTGGAACAGCCTGTATCTTTCCATGCTCAACTTTCCGCCCGCGCTATTTCGCAACCTCGCACGTTTCTCGGGCGCTCACGTTTGGATGGAAAGCGATGACGTGATCTATGCAAACCAGTCCATGGTTTGCCTGCACTCTTCATCCAAGGGCACGAAAACGATCCGGCTGCCAGCACCCGCAAAAGTGACCGATCTCTGGACCGGCAAAGCGATCGCTGCAAAAACACAGCAGATCAAAGTTAAGGCAGAGCCGTACCGGACGTGGGTGTGGCGGACTGAATACCTATGAGGAAAATATCCAATTTTCAACACTCAATATCCAAGTCTTAAGGAAAACTGGGTGGCTGATTGACGCAACCTTCCGCGATAGAAATGACTTTCTGAACTGGAGCCGGCGCGCCCTCGCGCCGGTGTGCATGGGCGAAGCAACCGGGACGTGGGCGTCCCGGCTCCAATTATGAGCCGCAATCCATCAACTACTTGAATCATTCATCTACCTAGATAAGGAAATGAGACTTGGATATTGAGAATTCGATATTGGATATTCGTTTTTGATTATCCCAACAAGACTCGCCCATTATCAACCTGGAAAGAGCAGGGCGACTGCGAAGCAGTTGAACTGCTCTCTTTAGGATCACACCTCATCACTTGTGAAATCGAGACTGGCCAGTTTTTCTCCCTGCCGGGCTGTCAGGCGGGCCGGTTTTCCGTGGACAAAGACGCGATCCACTTCAATTCCTTCCCAGCCTTTGGGCATGCTGACCGGATATTTGCGCCACGATGACGGCTCGCCTTCGTTCAATTCCAATCCGCTGAAACCGTAAAGGCAGCTCATCAGGTATCCGCCTGCAGTCGCCATGTACGGCGCGCCCTGCGGCGCGCGGTCGGTATCGGTGCCGGGCTTGTATTCCGCAAACGACATGAACGGCTCGACAATGTAGCCGTCTATGCCCCCATTCAGCAATTCGGCTGCAAGCGCGCGATCGCCATTCCGTGCGGCCAGTGTCGCGAAGAACGGCGCGAACATCGGCATGCCGATATAGCCTTTCGCAAACGGCAGATCGTGATCAAGCATGGCCCGCCTCAATTCGGGCTTCACCTCGCATGCGTGCGGGAAAAGCGCAAGCAGTGTTTCAGGATTGTAAAGGACGCCTTTGTATTCATAGTTGTCGTGCTTGAGTAATGCCTTGCTCTTTTTGTCCACCGGCAGAACAATTCCGTCGGCAACCTTGGACCAGCTGGCTGGCGGTGTGTAGCCAAGCCGCACGGCAAGCGCGGTGGCTTCGCGCAAGAGTTGGCGCGCGAGCAGATTCGCGTAGGCGTTGTTGTGGACGTTTTCGATTCCCTCGTCAGGCCCTGTGATATGCCTGATCTCGTAGCCGCGCGATGTCTTCGTCACCCTGCTCACAATCCAGTCGGCGACGCCTTCGATGACCGGCAAGGCCTGTCGCTTGGCAAAAAGCATATCTCCTGTGGCGTAAATATATTGCAGGAATGCCTTGGCTATCCCCATGTTGAAATGCTGCTCCAGAAACACGGTCGCGGCCCACGCCGGGGTCATTTCCTCACCCACCCTGCCGCCGCATCCAAAAAGTATGCCGTCATGCCCATGAAGCGCAGCCTTGCGGCGCCCGGCCTCGACCGTGCGAATGCGATGTTCGAGCATGGCTCGTGCCGCCCTCGGCTGTGCCAGCACCACTGCTGGGAACATGAACACTTCGGTGTCCCATAGAAGCGTCCCCAGATACTGCCGATACGCAAGTCCGAAACATGGCGTGCTATGTCGCTCTGACGGATGCACGGATGTGTGCAGGTAGAAAAATGCGGCATCGGTGATGTCCTGCCAGCGCGAACTGGCCCCAATCAATTTGATACGCCCCTTCCATAATTCCGCCCATGCCGCGCGGTTATCCGCCCGCAGTTCGTCGAAGCCGTGATGCTGACCGATCCGCGCCAGACGCATGGCGTCCTGATCCGGTTGCGTTTGCGCAGGGCCTGCCACGAGACTGGCATATTGATGCAACACGTATTCCTTTCCCGGTTTTGCAGGGATCGTGTATTCGGTATACGTGACACTTAGATGTCCCCAGAAATCGCGCTTCGGCTGGACACCTTCGGCACCCGCGAATTCAGTGATGTACGCCGCGCCACACTGCGAGACAGCGCCTTGACTTTCGATCAGCAGAGAGCCATCGGCGATACGCCAGCCTTGATTTGGCACGAGGCGATGGATGCAACGCCCCGGCAGACCAGCTGGGTCAATTCCGGCACGCATGACGAGCTTGCACGCCTTGCTCGCAGAAGCCCGGACCTCCTGCAACGCCAGTGTCGGCTGGGTGCGGCTGCAGAACGTAACGATTGTGATCCGCACCGTGATTCCGTTCGCCTTGAATTCCAGCTTCGTGGTCAATTCACCACAGGAGAAATCATAGGTCTGTTCCTTAAGAGCAAGCAAGTCAGGTCGTTCGCTGATCCACAAACCGTTGACGCAGATGTCGCCACTCAACGGATACGGCGCCGCTTCCAGGCTCTCGATACGTTCCATTTCGTGCATGCCGTAATAACCGTCGAGCAGTGTCGTATTTCCGGTGAGAGGATTCTTTCCGATTCGCAAGCCGATAAGCCCGTTAGCCACATAGGCCGGCGGAAGAGCTGCGCTGTGTTTTGTGATCTTATGCTGTTTCATTGATTTCTATGCTCCTTAGTAATATGGGCTCAGCCCTCAACCCAATTGAACCAGATTGCCGAACACTGAACCGCAGAATCTCGAAGTCAATCCCGCCACTTCGCAATCAAAGGCTCTTGCCTTCATAATTCAGAACTCATCATTCGTCAAGCTGCGGTTAATTCAGACCTTTGAACGACTTCGTCGCATCTTCTCTATTTTCCGGAAGCACTCAAGCGCATGCGAACATCATCCATGATGTCGCTAAGCCACGCTTGTTTTCCCACGTCCACGCCGTATTTATTATCGCGCCAGTCCTTCGCCATCGCCATCGCCGTCTCGTACTGCTGACCAGCCTTGTCCTTTTCGCCGGAGAGGCGATAAGTGTCGGCGATACCGACCGTGGCGGTCATAACCTCGTCAGCCTGCGGATATTTTTTGATGGCTTTCCGATAGGTCAATATTGCATCCTCAAACTTCTTTTCTTCAGCCAGCATTCGCGCCAGTTCCACAACAGACTTGGCCGCGAGCGAGCTCTGGGGATAGCGATCTTCAAACGAACGGTACGTTGCTTCCGCTTTGGCCGTATCTTTCAGTGCAGTTTCCTGAAGCGTGGCGATATCCAGCAGAGCGTATTCGGCCAGAATATCCTGCGGATAATGCACAAGAAGGAAATCGAGAGCTTCGACCGACTTGTCGGCCTGTCCCAACGATTTCTCGCCCTTGAGGCTGTAGTATGCCGCTGCCTTCGTATAGGCGGCGCGCGGGGCGACATCGGCCAGCGGGCATTTGGTCAAGACCTGGTCGCACGCGGTGATCGTATCGTTCAATTTCCCGTCAGCGTTCAACCCGGAGGCAATGTGCATCAGGTCGCCGGCTTCCTTGTTGTATGGCGCGGCCTCATGGCGCTTCGCGTTTTCAGTCGGCGGATCGAGCGAAATCTCAATGTCCGTCACCGGCTTGTCACCGTCAAGGAACCGGGCGCACAGCAGGTGTCCTCCCCAGACTTGATCCACAACCATGAGCAGCGTGTTCCAGCCCTTCTTGAGAGGCGCTGGAGCCTTATCGCTGTCGTAGGTTGGGCTCCGCTGAATCTGGTTGCTCCATATCTTTAGTCCATTGAACACGATCTTGAGACCATCATCAGCACTTGCCGCGATGATCGCATTCGTCCGATCCACTGGGCTGTAAAGGTAAACATATGAGCAGGTGATGCCATACTCGAAACTGCCGCCCGACACATTAAAGAGATCACACAGCGATGGCCCGGTGATTGCACCATTGAAATGCATCTTCTGCCACATCCGCTTTTGCACCATGTCGCCGGCGCGCGGCCGAATCGTCAGCTCATTCTTTCCGTCGCCTTCGAGCACGTCGGCACTCATGGAATCGCCAAGAAAAGCCACATCGTAACGAAGGGGGCTGATGCTCAGCCAGTGCATGATCGAGCCATCATCCATCGAGGAATAGACCAGTACCTCGTCGATATTTTTCGCCGCATCGGCAGCACGAACAGAGCTCGCTAACAATGCACCCATAAAAACGACAGCCATCAACAGAGCCGTCACATTTCTGTTTGTATTCATTTTCGTCCTTTTTGTCTTTTCTTGTCCTTCTATTGTCGAATCGTTCTTCTGGTTACGATTCACCTCGGTCCATACGCCTCAACTTCCATGATACCAACCGTTCCTTTTGCATCGTTGGTAGCTTTGACGACAATCCTGATTTTTCCGGTCTTTACCGGCGTTTTGAGGCGCGTGATCCTTGACACACGAACATTGTCTGTCACACTGTCCACGGTCTTCCAGCCATTGCCATCCCACACCTGCACATCCCAGGCGCGTATGCCGCTCGTGTCCGGCGTCCATGGCCCGAAGGCGACGGTATAAACAGTGACCGAGTTGATTTCCTTTTCAGTCGCAAAATCTATTTCGAGCCACTGTGGAAGCGGCTGGGCGGAGTCTGCCACCCATGTGGTCGGGAAGAATTCACGCCAGTCGCCTATAAGGCGTTTACCATCAATGGCGTTCTCTGCCTCGCCATCGAGAACAAACTTGTTGATCTTCGGTTGTTTGGCGCCCCACACCAGTTCAGCCACTGAGACTTCTTTCTTCATCGAGGAAGATGCCATGGCAGTTGAGCCGTTGCTCTTCAATGCCCAATTTACAAGTTCCATTGCTTTGCCGGTCCCGGCCGACGGGGAAAATATTTGGAGTTCCGCGATCTCGGCTCGATCGCTGTAGCTATCAACGATAGTCATCCTCAACTGGTCCGTGGTCAGCGCTTCGAACTTTTCCGTTCGGAAGCGCTGGTAAGGTTGGTCGCGTCGCGTGACAATCTTTACCCATTTTCCATCGGAGCCCATCGCTTCCACGTCGTATCCGCGCGGGCTGTAGCCCCAGATTCCAATGCGATCAATCGCGGTTGGACCAGCCAGTGTCACTGTCAATGTCTGGGGCAGCTCGTTCGGAACCAGGCTTCGCCAGGAGCTTTCGGTGGACGTCTGGCCATCTACGGCCGACACCGCAGGGTGGACGCCTTCTTCAGAACTGGATTCGGCGGTTGCACCGAGGCTGGAGAGAGCCACGTTGACTCCCCAATTCTCTGCTACCGGCTCAAGCTTCGCTTTGGCTGGAAGCACAAGATAGGAAGGATAGCTGCCGACAGAAAGTGCAATACTTCCATTCTTCACCTCTGCGTAAAGCGGATTGCCGAAACAGTCAAAATACTCAACGTTCACCGCGTCGGTGGCGAACGAAACCGCCGTGGTTGGATCAGCCGCACCCTCGGGCAGCCAGTCAGCCGACGTCCACAGGAGCACAATCTGTCGTTCAGGTCCTTTATAAAGAAACGCCCGAACAGATTCCAGCGATCCAAAGTCGAGGCGCTGCGCCCGTTCCTGGCCCTTGACAAATCCTGTGTAGGTTCGCAACGCCACGGCGCCGGGCGTCAACTGGAGATCACGAAGCCACATATCGTAGTAGCCCATTGCATCGGTGAAATAATAGAAATTGTGACGGTGATCTATGCCCATCACTGCATTCTGCCAGGCATACTGCGAGACGGCCAACTTGACAATTTCCCGCAATGCGCGCAGATCGCTCCACCCGCCGTGCCCATAGCCAGCCTCGGTGAATAGAACAGGTTTCTTCGAATCGCCATTGGCGGCAATGACCTGCTCCAATCGCTCCATATTCTGGACAGCTTCACCGTCGTCGAAATTGCCTGAATAAGGATGGAAAGTGAGCTCGTCCACCATATCCTTGAGTCCCAGCTTGTAGAGCTCGGACAGAAAACGGGCCGAGTCTGAGTCAATGCGGCACAAGACAGGACCCAGCACCTTGGTGTTTGGCGAGGCTTTGTGGATGTTCTCAGCAGCGGGGCGCAGGTATGAGTTGACGTACTCCCTGGGTTGGAGCGTGCCGTTAGGCTCGTTGATGATCTCCACGCGCGGAACACCGTCCTTGGTGCGGCTGAACAAGTTTGAGCAAGCGTCGCCAAACTTCTTCGGATCGTTGCCGACTGGCGAACTGTCAATCTGGTAACTGACGTTGACATCGGTGCCCTTGGCATTGGCGGCATTTTCGGTTACCGCGCGCATGGCCTCGTCTATGTTGACAGGGTTGATGCTGCGTCGCATCATGCCGAGGCCAATGGCATAATCGCTCTGAATCTGGTTGTCGAATTTCTCGCCCATGTTCGCCTGGTGCTTGAGCACGGAAAAAATCAGCCGCTCACGGCCTTCGAGCAGGCTGTCCTTGGCGTCGTTCACGGTGAAGAAAGCGTGGAACCAGCCAAGCTTCTTCACAGCGAGCGGGATCTTTACCTCTACCGGATCCACGCCAGACGTGAGATCCAGCGGCGCTTCGCCGGTAGCTGCGACCTGATCAAACGCATCCTGCACAACGTATTTGACGCGTAGACCGGCCATGCCGGCGAGTTTTTGATAGTCTTCCTTTTTGATCTTCAATGTTGCCTGGATTGGCTCGCCCTGCCAGAACACGGCAGGCGTCGCAGACTCGACGATCTGCATGGCCGGCGCACCCAACGTTGGCTTTTCGCCACGTTCGGCAATCAGAGTGTATACGTATTCACTGTTCGGCACAAAGCCGGCACGGGAATACACGAAGTCTTTGACTTCGCCATTCTCATTCGGATTGATGGGGTTGCTTTGGCCCTGGTTCACAATGCCCACCGTTGACCCGTTG
>CAZASC010000141.1:0-8595 GCA_964487695.1 uncultured Victivallales bacterium | reverse complement strand
TTTTCCCAGCGCCCACAATGCGCGTCCATGGCTTTCGTCCGATCCAAAGTTCTCCAGCCACTTGCGGTCGTAATCAAGAAAATTTCTGAACCTTCCAGAATCGGAATGAAAAGCAAGCCATAGGAACGACAAGTAGCGATGGGAAAGATTTAAGTACTCTCTTTGATCGGAATACTCTGGGCTCTCGTCCAGAAGAACCGCTACGATCAGTGCCCGCGCATTGTCGTCTGTCGTGTAACCCTCTTGTGTGTTCGGCACGGGAAAAATAGCGTGCTGCAGGATGCCAGTGTCATCGGTCATCGCCATCAGATGCCCTGGATTTAACGTAGGTAGAAAGTCGACAGACGCAATCAACGGATCGTCTTTTTGCGCAGCTCTTGGATGTAACGACCGCTCAAATCGCGCGCGCTGAAAGCTCGCCATATAGGCTCGCGCCGTCTTCTCCCACGTTGTACCGCGAGAGTAAAGATAGGCACGCTTGCGCATCGCATGCCGCTTCGCATCGTTTTCAAGCAAGGAAATTACAGCGTCAGCTATCGCGCCCGGGTCTTGAAATGGAACGATTACGCCGCGGCCCTCTGCCAGCAACTCTTTGGCGTGCCAATAGGGCGTCGAGATAATTGCTTTTCCCGCACCCAGTGCAATCGCCAAGGTACCGGACACGACCTGCGCCTCATGTTGATACGGCGTGATGTAGATATCGGCTGCACCGACATGCTCGACAAGTTCTTCTGCACTGACGAACCGATTGTTAAGAATCAAGTGATCGGAGACGCCGAGTTGTTCAGCCAGCGCTTGCAGGCTCGCACGATACCGTTCGCCTTCGTGGCGTCGAATATGCGGGTGAGTTACACCGGAAACAATATATACAACATTAGGCTGTCGTGCGAGAATCGCCGGCAGTGCCTGAATCACGTTCTCGATACCTTTATTTGGGGAGAGCAATCCGAATGTAAGTAGAACGGACTTGCCTTCCGTGCCAAATTTGTCTTTAAAAAAATTGGGGTCCATGAAAGGGAGATCTGGAACACCGTGCGGAATCACATCGATTTTGTCGCTGGGAACTGCGTATACGTCGCGCAATAGTTCCGCGGCTAACTCACTCATAACCACCATACGATCGGAAAGTTGTGCGATTTCTTCGAGCACAATTCTCTGATTCAGGTCCGGATCACGCAATACGGTATGCAATGTTGTAACAAGCGGCATCTTCAACTTACGCAGCAACGTTAGAATATATCCACCCGCATCTCCGCCGTAAATGCCATATTCATGCTGCAAGCAGACAAGATCGTTACCGTTAAAATTGAGAAAATCGGCCGCGCGCTCATAAGAAGCAATGTCTTCCTGTGTCAGCTCTAGACGCACCTCTTTCGGATATTCATAACTGGAATCAGGATCATTGACAGGAATCGCAAACAGGCGTCCCTCGCCATATTCATTGGTGAGAGCTGTGCATAAATCTGTGGTAAAAGTGGCGATACCACACTCCCGCGGCAGATAGTTTCCAATAAACGCGATGCGCGTCGGTAGAGGCAGCCGGCTCGCTTTCAATGCGAGCAGTGAAGCAGCCTCAGGGGTACTTTCTACAGATGCAGGGTCATATTTGCATTTCTTGGAAAGTGGCATTCTATCCTCTTTTCAGTTTTAAATCTGGCCGAGAACCAGAAGTATGACTATGATTAAAAGCACCAGCCCGATTCCTCCGCTCGGATAGTATCCCCAACTCCTGCTATGCGGCCATCTCGGTAACGCACCCATAAGTGCCAAAACCAAAACTACAATTAAAATTGTGCCAAGCATTTTGTGCTCCTTGCATTGCTCAATGGCGGATTACTTAAAGAGCTGCGGCCTCATTTCGAGACCGCAACCGTTAGATCGAACTGTTAGCGCAAAGTGTCCGTCATTGCAATTGTCGGGCTGCCAATTGCATCGCCAGATACAACTAACTCGACTCGACGATTCTCTTGTCTGCCGGCCGCATTCTCGTTGGAGGCCACTGGCAGTGTATTGCCGAATCCCTTGGCAGTTACTGAGTTTGTTGTCACACCTTCTTCGACAAGGTAAGTGCGAACCGCACTCGCACGGTTCTCAGAAAGTGTCTGGTTCATTCCATCACTACCCACGTTATCGGTGTATCCGCCAACCTCAATATTCAGGCCTGGATAAGCGATCAGAATTCCAGCAACCTTGGCCAGTTTCTCTCGCGCACCCGGCTTCAGAGAATACTTGCCCGTGTCGAATAACACATCAGACATGCTGACGATCAAGCCGCGTGCGCTATCGCGGGTTTGAAGAATTTTGTTTAGTTGTTCGGATAGTTGCGCGCGCATTGCCGCTTTGTCCGTAACTGCCTGATGTTCACCCTGCTGCGCGGCTTGCGCAGCGATACGAGCTTGTTCCGCGTCGGCCTGAGCGGCAGAGATTGCCGCTGTCGATGCGGTTTGATTAGCGGCCATATCCGCTTGCGCCTTTGCCGCATTCGCTTGGGCGTTCGCAGTATCGGCCTGAGCTTTTTCTTTCAAACGTGTGGCGTCGTCGGCTTGTGCCTGAGATTTGGCTTGGGCATCTGTTGACGCCCGACGGTCGCTAGCGAGACGCTCTTCATCAATCTTTTTAACAGCAATCTCACGAGCGTCTTCAGCAGTTTGGACGGCCTGTCGCGAAACGGCAATCAGTGGCTTCTTGTTGATATGTTTGCCTATCGCGTCGGCATCTGCGTTGTTCATCAACTCTACAGCATGTTCATAGCTGGCACCGGCATATTGCGCTGCTCCTTCAGACTCGGCGATGCGCAACGCATTTCTGGCCTCGTAGAACTCCAGCGGAAGGTTCGCGCCAAGAATGACCGGGTCGAACTTATAGCCGGTGGGAATATAGCCGCCGCGCTCAAGTAGTTCGTACTTCGCATCTACTGCTTCGGTGGTTCCCTTCGTATCAGGGCGAACAACGTTCTCTAGAACTACGACGTTGCTCGGTTGCCGCACTGCATAGTAGGGTTCCGCAGTGACAATCAAAGCGAATGCCTGCAATTCAGTCGTTGCTGTCAGTTTGCTTCGATTGTTGTCGCCAATCAGTACTTCGCCCAGATTTACTGCGCGTCCCTCGGGAGAGATAGCCCAAAGTACATAGGTGAGATACTCTGTGCCAAAGCTTGTTGGGCTTTCGAGATTACCGAAGTCCGCTTCGACCTCCATCGTGCCTCGTTTGGTTCTGATCTTGGCTTTTCCGTCCGCGGAAGGCAATAATGTCGTGCCCGCAAAATCTACCGCCGTCACGCCACCGCTATGTTGATAGTTAACGGCTTGAACCGAACGACTGATCACGACCACACGATATGTAGATGTTGGCCCTGTAGATTCGACGATTCTTGCCGATTGCGGATTGGTTTGAGCAAATGCGCTCAAGCTCAAGATACTTCCCATAGCGAACAAAAGCATGTGCTTCAAGATTCCTCCTAACGGCGAAACTACACCGTATTGCGTTTAACTTGCGTTGCGATTAAGGCAAGAACTTCATTCATTGGCAGGTCGATAGATCAATGACCGACTCGAAACTGAGAAAGGTATTCGTAGAGTCCAAATACTTTGAGAAGCCAAAGCACAATGGCGATTACGACCACGCCATTCAGAATTCCCTTAATCTGGCCTTGCATGGGGATATAGCGATTCACCAGCCATAGCAACAGGCCTACGATTGCCAAAGCGATAACAACATTGACCAGCGGCATTTCCTCTCCTTTAATTCCTTCATGCGAATGATCTGCGCTAGGCGCCTTTGAACAGATCTATGGTTTCGAATTCGAGGCCTCTGCTCTCGCCTAGTTGATTTCGGTAACTGTAAAAACTGAAGACTACCGCCTCTGTTGCGAGAGAATATTCATGGCGACTGGGATTACCGCACAGCAAGAAGCGTTAGGAGAGACTCTTCGCTCTTTCTATATCGATTCTGTCAATATTGCGATGATATGTCTGAGCTACAATGATCATTGTGTGGTTCAGACAGGTAACGAGTGCCGGCGCTTTTATGGCAGAGGATGCCGCAGGAGGCCGCTTGGAACCCATGCCAGATCGCCGGTTAACACATAGACCATGACGGCCACAAACATGAAGAGAGCCCCGGTCCAGAAGCGCCAGTCGCGATGCATACGTCTCCAGTAAGGACCTGGATTGCCTTCGCCCCTGTCGCCGCTATTTCCCTCAAAATTATGCTTGCTTCCGGTCATGGTTTCTCCCGTTCTGATCGTTCAAGCACGTAAGTTATCGGCCTTTTCCGATAACATTGTGCAATTCATTTAGTGAGCAGTAGCTTGATTTGGCCGACTAACATTAATCGTGGCCGATACGCCTGTTGCCGTTCGCTTATCGGTAGGTATCTCGGTTCCGGTCGGGAAGATGAGTATCTGAATTGACCCTCCCTCCGCGTTGCGATTTGCACTTGTCTGTTTTCCCATTCCCAGAGTTCTAAGCTGGCTGTCGTCAAATCCAAAATTCCCGACGAGGTACTCGCGTACGACCATGGCTCTAGCTTTGGTGAGAATCAAATCTTTCTGCGCATCGCCTTCCATTCCCGCTGAAACCACAACTACAGCAATGCCAAATTTGTTCTGCGCCAGAAATTCACCAGCGACATTGAGAGATTTCTGGTCCTTCAGTTTGGCTGAATCTCGGCTCGCGAAAAGTTGCTTTCCATCGAATGAAAACGTCTTCAGCGGAACGCCTTGCGGAAGTGCCTCAATTGCATTTTCTGTCAGTTCTCCAGAGTCTTCGTAGCCTCGTTTCTTGAAATACCCGCTCAATAGAAAATTATGTTTCAGTGCTTCCATGTTTTCTTGAAAATCGGTTACTCCGGTCTGCGCCTGAACCATGGTTGCCTGCAAGGTAGATGTCGTCTGCTCGAGATTACTGTAGAGTTGTTTGTCGTTGACTAACGCTCCGACTGTTCCCTCGCCGGAATCGATCTTGGCACTCACCGAGTTAAGATGTGCCGTGGCCAATGTAGCGTTGTTGATCGCCTGCTGACTGCTGTCCAGAATGCCGCTCGTCTTTTTGAATAAATCGGAAATCTGCAGGGGCGGTTCACTCTGAATGATCTCGCCATCCTTGACATCAGCCTGTCCGGCCGATCCAAACGAAATGGCCAGGTATTGATTGCCCAGGACCCCTTCGGTTTCAATCGAAGCCATCGAGTCGCGTTTAATAATCTCATGTGTCGATTTATCCAAATCCATCACGACCGTGACCTTCTCGCCCGGACTGTGCGGCAACGTGATGCTATGCACGGTTCCGCTGTGCACTCCTCCAACCTGCACATTCGCTCCCGCGGCCAATCCGGCGACATTGTCAAACTCCGCACGTAGTTGGTATGTCGGGCTGAATAGATATTGCTTGCTTCCGATAACAAAAACTCCTGCAGCTAAGATCGCCAGCGTTACGACGATGAATGCTCCCAATCGCGCTACTCTCGACATACAGCCTCCTACGAATTCTTCAGAAATTCTTTTACAAACCCAATGTCGCTCTTCTGAAGATCATCAAACTTACCTTCAATCACAACCTTGCCCTGATCGAGCAAAGCCAAACTGTTTGCAATCGTTCTGGCGCTATGCAAATCGTGAGTTACGACGATCGATGCCATCTGATGTTCACGTTGGAGCTTAAGAATCAGATCGTCGATTTCTCCGGAACTAATCGGATCGAGACCGGCCGTCGGTTCATCAAGAAGCAATGTATCCGGCTCAAGTGCTAGCGCGCGCGCCAAGCCAACGCGCTTCTGCATTCCACCTGAAATATCGGAAGGCATCTTATGAAGGTTGCGCTCCATACCTACTTCCGCCAACAAATGTCTGACCCGGTCATTCCGCTCGGACATTGACATTGCTCTCCTATGATGTTCGAGCGGAAACGCTACATTCTCAGCAACCGTAAGCGAATCGTAGAGTGCTGCGTGCTGGAAAAGAAATCCCATCTTTTTTCGGATTTCGCCCATTTGATCTAGCGGTAAGCCGACAATGTTTTGGCCATGAATGCTGACTGATCCAGCATCTGGCAGTTCAAGGCCAATGATGATTCTCAGCAATACGCTTTTGCCGGTGCCGCTACGTCCGAGAACGGCCAATGTTTCTCCGCGGTTCACACTCAAACTAATTCCGTTTAGAACCTGGTGACTTCCAAAACGCTTATGTAGTTGCTGAACGGAAATAGCAGCCGCACTGCTGCCCTCCTGAGGCCGATCATGCTTCATCGACGTGTCATACGCTGTTGCCATAGTTCTCTCGCTAACTTTGCGGTTACGGGTTATGGAAAGACGACAAGGATGAATTTCACCAGAACGACATCGGCAAGAATCACGAACAGCGAAGCGAGTACGACAGAGTTAGTCGCTGCGCGGCCCACGCCTTCAGCACCTCCGCGTGTGCGCATCCCCTGAAAACACGCAATCGTTCCGATGATCAATCCATAGACAGCCGTCTTGAAAGTAGGCGGCAAGAATGCATTAAACGTGGCGCCGTGAAATCCACTATCGATGAACTGGTGGAAGGAAAGCGGTTCAACCAGACTCTGAGCAAACCATCCGGTCAACAAGCCGCTTGCGTCTGCCGCCAGAGTGAGCAAGGGTAACATGAGGATGCAGGCCAGAATTCGAGTTACCGCTAGTAATCTGTACGGATTGACAGCGGATGCCTCAATGGCGTCGATTTGCTCACTTACTTTCATTGACGCGAGTTCTGCACCAATGCCCGCGCCTACGCGCCCACTCACGATCAAGCCCGTCATGATTGGTCCCATGATTTGGACGACGGAGTACACGAGAGTTGCCGGGAACATTGACTTGGCTCCAAATCTACTCAGGCTATAGCGAGCCTCCATCGAGATCACAACGCCGATCGCTGCTCCAGCCAACGAGACCAACGGGAGTGACATTGATCCGATTTCGTCGAGTTGTCGGACCAATTCTCGCCATTCATACGGCGGCGTGACAGCGGCGCGGAGAACTCTCCAAGAGAAGATCCCCAGTTCGCCAAACCACTCGAGGAACGTATTAAATGCGTCCGAAACAGTATCCGCAATTGAAGTCAGAACGTCGCTTGGCTGCCCACTCAAAGATGGCCGTGATAGGCTAGCCGTTTTGATTGTTTGGCCGCTCACTTGTTTGGTCCTTCAATAGGAGATCCGTGCGCATTATTTAGATGCATACGAGAGAGAAGCGAGTGGGGTCCGCTGCGCAGAAACTCCAGGGAAACATTTTCGCCTGCAAATGCGAGCAGACTGTAGTTGCCGGCCCTAAACGCATCCTTGGCGCCGAAGCGGCTTGGATACCAGCCGTAGGCAGCAACCATTGTGCCCGCATATGGTCCAACCAGCGCAGGAATAGAGAAAACACTGTGGCCGTCTTCGCCACGGCGTGCAGTTAATGTGGAAATCAGAGCGTGACGCATTCGCGGAATTAGGCCGGTGCATTCGCACCGATAGTACAGCGCATCTTCCTTGAAAGCTTCTGACAATCCGTAGCGCGTCGTCGTGGCCACAATTCCAATGCCATAGTTGGATGCTAATCGCTTGGAGTAACCCTTGACACCCTGGTCCCACTCGGGCGGAGAGTTATACACCTGATTAATACCGGCGACTAACGCAGAGCCAACAATGGGGTACGGGCCAAACGCGTCGAATAGATAATTGCTAACCTTTGTCTTTTGCGTCGGACGCAAGTATTCGCCATAGAGGAGCGTCGAGCTGGCACTGTCCATTTTGCTTGAAGAATCCACCGGAAGTGCCGGCGATTGCGATTGCGCAGGCACGATCAAGATCGCCGCGCAAACCAGCGAAAACATTACTCGACTTATCTTGATATTGAAGGTGTCCTTGATTGGTTCGCAACTCTGCGATACCCGCCAATCATTGCGCCAGGCCCGCGCTCGATTCAGTATTCTTGTTTGCGTCGATACCATCATCGGTCTACTCCGATCGAATCGTTAATTTCAGATACACAGGTTGCTAGAGTCAGAACTGTGCAGCGCACATGGGAATATTGGCAGAGTCATAGTACTTAAGGATGGTCATAGTAGCTCGGAGTCATCAAATTTCTCTTTGATTCAAAACCCGGATACTGCTTCAGAACCGAGCAAAGCAGCACAGACATACAAGAAAGCAAGCGCGATAATATGGAGTTGTGAGATGCAGATAGCTGCACGAGTGAAGGGTACGTTCCGGGCATTATGTTCAGGGCGTAGCTGTACCAGTCAGGCTGGGGTTGCTTGTCACTAAGCCATTCTCCAAGCCAGCCCGAAGGCTAAAGAGAAAAGTTCCTCTAACGGTTGCATGTAGCGGGCGTCTTGCGATGGCCTGACAGAAACAGGTCAATCTGTGGGGGAATCTCAGATACAGGCCGGTTGCCAAACGGTTCCTGAAGGATACGGGCCTTGCCTACGCAGTCTATGGCTGACTTGAGACGTGCTTTCGCGTGATCTACGGAGATGGCTGAGAGTTGTCCGAAGGTGACCGCTAAAAGTCGCCCATAAGTATATTGTATTGTTTAGTTTGAAATGGTGGCGGGAGGCAGGATCGAACTGCCGACCTACGGGTTATGAATCCGTCG
>CAZASC010000140.1:0-8676 GCA_964487695.1 uncultured Victivallales bacterium | reverse complement strand
GCCGAGCTACGCCGCGCTTCCCGGCTTGCAACTGTCGGCGAGACGGAATACATCCTCCGAGTCACAGCGGAGACTCCCGGATGTCTGGCCGCCTCGATTTGCGTCACTCTGGCCGATGACTGGATGGCCGAATGCCGCAACGACAGTATCCGCATCGCCTGCGAAGCGGAATATAACGGCAAGAGACTCTCGCTCGACCAGGTTCCAAAAGATTTGCCCCTTTGCTTCAGCAAGGAGGACGAAGCGCTTCTGTTTGTCCTGGACGATATTTCCGAGGGCCCTGCCAAAGGTCAGCTCGCCTTGAACCGGTTCGATTTCACCAATTTGATCCGGCTCCTTGCGGGCCGATCCGTTTTCAAGTCGGGCGGCTCACAAATCACAGTGAACACCACACCCATGACCACTTTTATGAGGATGGATCTCGACAGGGAAAATGGCGAAATCATTCTCATCGCCCATACGGAACTACCGTTCGTGAAATCCGGCCAAATGCCGTTTTATATCGTATCCGGTCGTTCCGGGTGGGTATACGGAGCCGACAATCTCTGGCCTCTTGGAAACATTCTACCCGAACCATACCACCCCATTTATATCGAACCGGCAATCATTCCGCGCAACGATGTTCTGCGTTTCTTTCAACAGGAGTTACCCGCGCTTTCCAAATCCGTACGGGTCGAATCCGACATATCGATTGACCTGTTTACCACGGAACCGGCGACGCCAAAATTCAGACTCCTGATACAGGGCAGCCCTGCCTCGCTCTCGGCGGTGTTATACGCCCGTTACGAAGCGCTCGAACTTGTGGCGTGCAAACCGCAGGCAAATGGACATTTCGCAATTCCCGACCCACACGATCTGATGCGATACACTATACGGCATATCGAGGCCGAACAACAGGCACTGCGCCTGCTCGCGCCAGCCGGATTGCTTGGCGAATACGGAGACGATCTTTCGCACATCGTCGGGAATCGGGAAGTGCTCAATTTCCTCGGCGGCTTCGTGCCTGCCCTCCGCCGCCGTGGCTGGCAAATCGAATTGGATGGGAAGATAAAACCCTACTTCGATTCCGTCGGCTTTGCGATGCCAGTGGTTCATCTTACCGATGTGCCAAATGCCGGGTATTTCGATGTATCTTTCGAATTCGAGGCCAGTGAAGGGGAGAGCCTCACGCCCGCAGACATACAATTGGCGCTCCGGAAAGGCGACCGCTACATCAAGCGCGGCGACAAGACTATTCTGATCGATTCCAGCGCCATGGAATCCATGTACGATGTCTTCTCCGACTGCGCAAGCGACGAGGGCGACAGCAGCGGCCACTTCCGGCTTTCCAACATCTATGCTGCCTTCGTGAAATCGTCGCTTGACGCACTTGATGGCATTGACATTGAGGACGCCCCAGGCTGGCGAACGCGCGCTGCGCAATATAACCACACTGACAAAATCGAACAGGTAGAACTCGCGCCACCGCTAGATGCGATTCTTCGTTCCTATCAGAAAGATGCCGTGAATTGGCTTCGTTTCCTGGAGGCGCATGGCTTCTGCGGACTGCTTGCCGATGAGATGGGACTGGGAAAAACTGTCGAAACTCTCGCATGGCTGCAATTGAAGCGCTGCGATCCGGAATCTATCGGCAAACCGACCCTGATCGTCTGCCCAACAAGCCTTGTGGATAACTGGGCTGAGGAGGCTGTCAAGTTCGTCCCAGGCATGAAAGTGCTGACGCTGACAGGCTCAGAACGCCACGAGAAATGGGAAGACCTTCCCAAGTCCGACCTCGTCGTAACGTCGTATGCCCTGCTCCGCCGCGATCTCGACCGCTACCTCGAACACAAGTTCTCGGTGGCGGTGCTGGACGAAGCCCAGCACATCAAGAACCGCTCCACGCAAAACGCGCAGGCTGCGAAGCAGATCAAGGCCGGCCACAAACTCGTCCTCACCGGGACGCCCATGGAAAACAGTGTGTCCGATCTCTGGTCTATAATGGACTTCCTCATGCCCGGTTATCTCGGCTCGCATGATTCCTTCAAACACAACTACGAGATCCCCATCTCGCGTGGCGGGCCTGAAAGCGAAGTTCCGCAGACCAAACTCAGGAGAAAACTGCATCCATTCCTTCTGCGCCGCCTCAAGACCGAAGTCGCCAAGGATCTTCCTGAAAAAATTCAGAAGATCACATCCTGCTCGCTGACAACAGATCAACGCATGGTATATAATGAGTTACTCAAGGCTTCGCAGACGAAGATCGCCGACATGGTTTCCAAAAACGGATTCAACAAGTCCCGCATGGAGATTCTGGCCACACTCATGCGCCTGAGACAGGTGTGCTGCCATCTCGACCTTTTACAACTCCCTGGAATAAAATCGCAGTACCCATCCGGTAAAATGGACTTATTCTTCGAACTTCTTGACGAAGCGATGGACGCAGGGCATCGCGCCCTGGTTTTCAGTCAATTTGTCTCCATGCTCACGATTCTGCGCGGTGAGCTTGAACGTCGCAATCTGCCGTATTGCTATCTTGACGGCTCCACGAAGGAGCGCATGAAAGAAGTTCAAACCTTCAATTCCAACAGGAATATCCCTCTATTCCTGATAAGTCTCAAGGCTGGCGGAACGGGATTGAACCTGACTGGCGCCGATATGGTCATTCATTTCGATCCCTGGTGGAACCCTGCAGTGGAGGATCAGGCAACAGACCGCGCGCATCGCATAGGCCAGAAGCGCACCGTCTACAGTGTCAAACTCATAACCAAGAACACGGTCGAGGAAAAAGTCCTTGCCTTGCAGCAAAGAAAAAAGGCGATAATTGACGCCACCATCGAGAATGATGAGAAGATGATCCGCGCACTTTCATGGGAAGATGTCCAGGAATTATTAAGCATGTAGTCTGGCAAACGTTCGGTCATATCCACCAATACTAAAGATCTCGGAGCTTTCCCATTTCATCTCAGGCAATACGTACAGATGCGAGACGCTCTTCGACGTTTTGCGGTTAGATGGCCGTAGGCCGCGAGCTGAAGTTGGGGCTATTCTGCTACGCCCGAGCTGTCTTCCTTTCTTTCAGAACCCAGTAAAGGCCACGCACATTCTCGCAAGGCTCTTTAAGCAGACAAAGAACTGCAATATCTTCGATACCGTCAAAAATGCCTACGATTATCGCCGAGTAGAACAGCACGGGGATATACGCGAACAGAAAATAGGTGCTGAAAAACACTGCCAGCAGGATAGTCGTAAGCTTGCTGGAGTAGAGATGCAGGGAAATCAGGCGGCGAAAGCGCAGGAGTGAAAGTATCTGCGCAGCCACATAGAAACCAAAAAGCAGCCCCATCGGCAGCATGTGGCTGCGAACAAACGGCTGCTCAAGGACAACCAGTCCGAGCAGCGCCAGAAAGTCCGTAGTCAGGTCGCCAATGGAATCGAGTTTTGCTCCCAGCGAAGTCTCCATCTTCCAGCGCCTGGCTATGAATCCATCCAGTGCATCCGTCGCTAGGTTGATGATGATCAGCCACGCAAACAGCATTCGGTGCGAAGAAAATAGACCGTAGAGAATTGCCGGCGCCGCCGCAATTCGATAGACGGACAACACATTGGGCACGTTGAAGATGCTTGCGAGTCCGGACTGCTGTTCGGGCAATTTCAGATTACGAATCATAGTTTGCTCATCGAATACGGTGATGTCGCAGCCGCTATAATTATCCCAGTTGTAATATAATAACCCCAAAGATAAGAAAAATCATCGTTTTCTTTTGGAATGGCATTCGGAAAACAAACGGGGTAACTTCACGATCTTGAATAACAGTTACCTCCCGAAAGAGCGAAAGGAAGCAGTATGAGAACCAAGTCTTCAAAAAAGTATGGGCGTTTTTCTAATGACGGTTCCGAATACATCGTCACAACTCCACAACCACCGAGACCGTGGATCAATTATCTCACCAACGGAGACTACTGTGCGCTTTGTTCACACGTCGGCGGCGGATTCAGCTTTTATAAGGACCACCGTTTCAACGCCGTGTTGAGACGCGGACGCCAGCAGCACATCGAAGACCTGCCGGCACGGCTCATCTACATCAAAGACGAAGACAGCGGCGAAATATGGACGGCAAACGTCCATCCGTTCGGTAAGGCCGACTCCTTCGAGGCCAGGCACGGCATGGGCTACACTTCCATCGCATCAAGCTATAAATCAATTGCCTCAAAGGTGAAGTATTTCGTGCCGCCAGCCTTGGATGCTGAACTTTGGGATTTCGCACTCACAAACAACGGCAAATCCTCGCGCCGTCTTTCCGTCTACTCACTGTGCCAGTTCCAGCTTGGCAATGTATCGCTTGATGAGCACGAAGGAACTTTCATGTCTCTCTTCAACGAATCGGAGCTTGGTCCGCAACAGATCGTCGCCCGAAAAAAATGGTGGCATCCCCACATGGGCTGGGCGGAGACAAACGGCATCTGGGCATATCGGGCATTCGTAACAACCTCTGTGAAACCGGACCGTGTATTGTCCGATCAGGATGCATTCTTCGGTCCATTCAGGGCCCATCTCAATCCGCTTGCCCTTCAATCTAAACTCCTGCCCGAATCGGTGACATCCGGACGTGAGCTGGCGGGCGTTTTTCAGTGGCGTATCGAACTCGCCAAGGGCGCAACGTGGCACGCCCACGTTGCCGTTGGAGTACAATCCAACGAGGATAGCGAATCCAATCGCAAGACCATTCTCGACCTTCAGAAGGCTGAAACTTACGACCTGGCATGGACGGCGACGCGTCAGTATTGGAAAGATCTTTTCGCTGGAATCGTGGTCAAGACGCCGGATAAAGACATCAACGCGATGATCAATTCGTGGAACAAGTACCAGCTCATGATCAATTTCCATTTCGGGCGTGGGCCGTCGTACTATCACAAGGGACAATACCCGGCCATGCGGGATTCGTGTCAGGATGCGTTCGGTGTGATCCCGATCGCGCCGGAACTGGCAAAAAAGAATATCATGAGAATTGCAGGCTTTTTCTTTCGGGACGGCAGCGCATGCGGAGGCTGCAATCGCATGGCGCTTCCGGAAGGGCCGTCCGAAAAAGTCGACCTGCCCCTCTGGTTCACTCTCGCCGTGGCCGATTATCTCCGGGAGACTGGAGATTACGCAATCCTTGACGAGTCTGCGTCGTTGATGGACGGCGGCAGTTCGACAGTTTATCAGAAAATGCTTGGCGGTATTGACCGCATGCTCACAGACAGCGGCGAACATGGCCTGCCTCTGATCGGCAAGGGAGACTGGAGCGATCCTGCCAACATGATCGGCGCTGGCGGCAAAGGTGAAAGCGTCTGGCTTGGACAATTCCTCTACTACGTCATTATGGAGATCAAACCGCTGATGGCAAGAAGAGGCGATCAAGAACGGCTCGATCAATATCTCAAGCGGGCCGCGGAGTTACGCAGTGCTGTGAATGAAAGATGCTGGGACGGCGAATGGTTTGTCAGGGCGTTCAAGGACGACGGCACTCCCGTCGGCGTCAAAGGTCAGGAGGAAGGTTCGATCTGGATCAACTCGCAGACATGGGCAGTTATATCCAGGATCAGCGATCCAGAACGCCTGAACAAGTGCATGGATTCGGTCGAAAAGCACTTGGGGACGAAGTACGGGCTGATGAATCTCGGTCCAGCCTATACAAAGATTGACACAACGATCGGCACCATCACACGCTTCCCGCCTGGTTGGAAAGAAAACGGTGCGGTCTTCTCTCACGCCAGCTCATTCAACATCGTAGCCAAGGCGATGCTCGGTCGCGGCGGAGATGCAGTGGATCTGTTCAAGAGAATACTCCCGATGGGAAAAGATTCGGATACATACTTGATGGAACCGTATGTGTACAGTCAGTTCTGCGCTGGGCCAGACTCCAAGGAGTTCGGGCGCGGCGCCTACCACTGGCTCAGCGGGACCGGCGCATGGATGTTCCGCTCCATGCTGGATTACATAATAGGCGTTCATCCGGAACACGATGGACTGCGCATACAGCCGGCGGTTGCTCCATCATGGAAACAGTTCTCTGTTGTCAGGAAATTCCGTGGTGCAACATACCGCATTGAATTCAACAATCCCAATGGCGTGGAAACAGGCGTGAAGGACGTCACTCTCGACGGCCGGAAGATAGCAGGAAACATGCTTCCCCTGCCCTCCGATACGGACATCCACTTTGTCACTGTGACGATGGGATAAATGAAAATAGCCTACATAGTTCCAGGCACTGGCGGGACATTCTATTGCGAGAATTGCGTACGGGACATCGCGCTGATCAAGGCTCTGATGGAACGCCACCACGAGATTATCGTTGTGCCCATGTATCTGCCGCTGTCGTCCGACGAGCCAGGCGTCCGCGGCGACACCGAAGTTTTTTTCGGCGCTATAGGCACATATTTGCGGCAGAAATACCAGTTCATGCGGATATTCCCGCGCTGGCTCATGAGGACATTCGATTCGCCGGGAATGCTCAACTGGGCGGCGAAGAAGGCCAGCACGGTCCGCGCGACAGGGCTCGAAGAAATGACGCTTTCCATTCTGATCGGCGAGCAGGGCCCGCACGTTGCCGAGGTGGACAGATTGGTGAAATGGCTGGAGGACGAGGAAAAACCCGATATCGTGCATCTTTCTGATGCGCTTCTGCTGGGGCTTGTCCGCCGTCTCAAAGAGAAGCTCCATGTGCCAATAGTCTGTTCGCTTCAGGACGAAGACACGTGGATTGACGCCATGCAGGATCCCCTCAAAAGCGCCATCTGGAAGACACTGGCGGATAGGGCCGCCGAAGTTGATGCCTTTGTAGCAGTAAGCAGATCCTTTGCCGCTTCGATGACCGAACGAATGCATCTGCCACCGGAAAAGGTGCAGGTTGTTCCCATCGGCATAGAGCCCGAGATTTTCCATCAGGCCCCATTGTCGTTCAGACCGCCGGTTATCGGGTTTGTTGCGAGAATGTCGGAATCCTTGGGGCTTGGCGTTCTGATCGAAGCTTTCATCCGGCTGAAGGCAGACTCGCGCTTTAGGAACCTCCGGCTCCGTATAACCGGCGGACAGACGGGCGATGATGTGCAATTCATCGAGAACATCCATAGCCGGCTCCGGGAACTGCGCCTTCAGGAGGACGTGGATTTCATCCTCGATTTTGACAGGAAAAGACGGCTTGATTTTCTGCAGACGCTTTCAGTGTTTTCTGTTCCTTCACCCAGCGGCGCTGCGTTCGGCCTCTCAGCGCTTGAGGCGATAGCTTCTGGCGTGCCGGTCGTGCAGCCTGATGTGGGCGCATTCAGGGAACTTATCGAAACCACTGAAGGCGGAGTTTTGTTTGATTCCGGCGACATAGACCAATATACTGACGCATTGAAATCACTGCTCCTTGATCCAGAAAGATCGCGCCAAATAGGCAGACAGGGACGCGATGCGGCCTTGCAACGCTACAGCGTCAGTCGCATGGCTGTCGGAATGATTTCTGTGTATGAGTCGGCTGTGAGAGATAAACGATAACATGCTGCTGGAATTGGAACATATTGGGAAAGAGTACGCCGCGCCTGATGGAGGGATGCCGTTGACGATCCTGAAAGATATATCGCTTTCGGTTCAGCGCGGAGAGTCCATCTCAATTGTAGGTCCGTCAGGCTCTGGCAAAAGCACGCTTTTAAATATTATCGGGACACTAGATAAGCCAACATCCGGAAGCGTAAAACTCGATGGACAGGATCTGGCAACTCTATCCGACACCAAACTCGCCTCCGTCCGGAACCGGAAGATCGGATTCGTCTTCCAGCTTCATCATCTTCTGCCGCAATGCTCAGTCATAGAGAATGTGATGATACCCACCGTTCCCGTCGGCGGCGATTCGGCAGAAGCGCGAAAGAGAGCCGAGCGGCTCCTTGAAAAAGTCGGACTGGCTAATAGACTGCATCACCGACCGGCGCAGTTATCTGGCGGCGAGAGTCAGCGAGTTGCTGTCGTCCGTGCGCTTATCAATAAGCCTGTGCTTTTACTGGCCGACGAACCCACCGGCTCACTGGATCACTCTTCCGCCGAGAATCTCGGAAAGCTGCTCGTCGAATTGAACGCCGAAGAGAATGTGGCCTTGATCCTTGTCACCCATTCCCAGGAGCTTGCTACACGTGCAAGCCGTCGCTTCACACTCAGCGACGCACTGCTCCGCGAATAAAGCGCAACAACTGGGACTACGTTCAAATCTCATCTTCTGCGGGTCAGATCATTGTCTTCAGCAGAAGCATGAACAACAGCCGGAGTGGCAGCATGATCAGGTCGGAAACAAAAGGTATCAACCCAAAACTGGCGAATACCATAAGGATCAAGTATAGCACGGCCACTAGACGCAAGATGTTCATCCTCGTTGACATGTCGTTATTGTCCCATAAACGGAACTGACAAGCAAGCTGCGAACCCAGCCTTGAAACGCCTCCACAGAACGCACACAATGGCTCACGATTCATCCGGATGCCTAAAGCCGCCTGGGTTTTCCCTTCTGCCTTCTTTAGAATAGATTACATTAAAATGAAGCATCGCAGAGCAGACACCACGAGGCAGCTTGTCATACTTCCCGCATCTATGCGGAAGTATAATTGTCGCCAGCCACTCAACACCCATAAACCCGAAAACCTAAGTTGAAGGGCAGATTTCGATAGAAGTAGGACTGCAAG
>CAZASC010000139.1:0-8705 GCA_964487695.1 uncultured Victivallales bacterium | reverse complement strand
AACTGGGAACTTGCGGAAACCAACGGTGTTCCTGCATCGGGAGCAAGCGCCGTAAACTGGACAGATTATGGCAGCACAAACCGCCTGCCGGTGAATTTGGTGGATGGAAGGGTTTATCTTGTGGCGGATGCTGATATTGACAGCAATGGCGATGGCATTCCCGATGCAAGGGCGCAGTTCGTCTACGGCATGAACGTACAAACGAATGCGTCAATGCAAACGAGCATGAGCGCGGCGTCCAACATGGCGTCTCTCGTGACCACAAACACGCCTGTCCAGACATCATCTATTACAGGTTCCGTTTTCTATGTTGACACAGTCGTCGGTAGTGACAACCTGAGCGGTCTTACGCAGGTTGTCGCGGGCAACAACGGCCCTAAGAAAACGATAAAAGCCGGGCTGAATGTTGCAGCCCCGGGCGGTACTCTGGTCATCAAGGCGGGGCATTACGCTGAAGATCTGAATATCGCTGGACGGAATATTTCAGTTGTTCTTAATGGGAATGTGGATATATCGGGGAATTTGGCAGGGGCAAGCATTCCGGTGCTGCCTATGACCGCGAATCCAACAAACGTTGTTTGTGTTAGCACTAACTCATTGCCGGAGTGAATACGATGGAGGAGACAATGAAAAAGAACAGATCGTTAATATGCAATGGGAAGAAATTACTTTGGCCTGCAATTGCCTTGTTATGTCTGGCGGAAATACAGGTGCATGCTGGGAATTTGACGGTCAACAACCTTAATGTGAATAATACCGCGACGCTCTATGGGAACCTTATACAAACGACTAATTCCAGTTTTGCGCCTACCAATGGATTGATCCTCTATTACAGCTTCAATACAAATACAAACCCAGTTCCTGATAATAGTGGCAATGGCCTTACTGGGACCGTATATGGGGCAACTTGGACCGCCAGCGGTGAGTTTGGCGGAGCGTACAGTTTTAACGGCAGCAGTTACATTGATGCGGGCAATTCATCAAACTTAAATCCCTCGGCAATCGCTGTCAGTGCATGGTTTAACACAACGGATACGACGGATACGCTATTCATTGTTTCAAGAGATTCAAATTCTACAGGCAGGTCATATGCCTTTGGAGTTTCCAGTGGCGAGCTTTGCGGTCAAATTAACGGATACGGCATCCTAAATGTGACTCCTCCTTATGGCGTGACAGATGGTAATTGGCACCACGTAGTGTATCAGGGCAGCTCTAGTCTTAATTGGCAAATTTGGTTGGATGGGTCGAACATATATAGCGTGGGGTGGACCGCAATGAATGTTACTACAACAGATGATTATATCAGTGGAAGGCCGTATACTGGAGCTAATAACTATTTCAACGGTTCCATCGATGAAGTCTATGTCTATAATCGCACATTGGCAACGAATGAGATTGTCGCCTTGTATAACATTGTTAATTATTCGTCTGCCAACCGCGTCAGCTTTGGGTCGGGCGTGAGCTATACCTATCCCCTCGGCGATATCAGCATGGGAATCTTTACGAACACGCCGTGAACTGAACGAATATTCAGGTCAGAGAAGGGAAAAGAATGATTATTAACGAGAGCAATTCAATGTTGTTCGTGGTGCTGAAAGGAGCTGGTTCTTTTCTCTCTTGCGTCTGTGGGCTGGGCGCAGCATGCTTCTTCTCTGCGGCTAGTATCTGCTTTGCTGGCACCAGTTATCCCGCGTGGTGGACAAATCGCAACGTCATCACCAATGTGGCTGCCACGAACGATTATGCCGCTGTGAATCAAGGCCAGCTCAAATGGTTCGCGACAAATGCATATAACGAACTCAATGCCCAACTACCAAACGGCGCAGGTACGAATATCGCAAATCTCATTCATAGTTTCTCTGCGACCAACAATTACTGTGGCGTGAACGTTGGGCAATTGAAATGCGTGGCCTCAAATTTCTATAGCTGCTTGATCGCGGCAGGTTATGCCAATCAATATCCGTGGACCGGGGCGGCTCAGACGAATGATTATGCGCTGGCCAATATAGGGCAGTTGAAGAATGTCTTCAATTTTTCAATAGCTACGAATATCATAAATACCAATACTGTTGAACAGTTTGTTTACCAGGAGGATGGATATAATTGCACGGCACTCACTGCGCGGGCTTCAATCCTTGGTTTGTCACAACTTCGCGTTACCTTGTCGGAAGGGACGAATTACAACAGCCTCAATGTCAATAACAGCGATTACGGAACGTTTTGGGAGGTTATGAATGGAAGTGGCACCAGGCTGCATCCTGCTCTTGGGTGCATAGACACCGATTCCGCACAACTGATTGCTTGGTGGGGAACAAACTGCACGAACACTCTATATCCACACCCGGGGGCTGACAATCTTTTGCCTCAACCGGGATGGAACACTACAAACCGGGATAGTTTCACCAATGTTGCGTGCTGGGTATCAAATGGCACCGCTGAAATTTATTGGGAGACGAACCTTCCTCCACCTACGGTTGCTACACAATTAGACGTTCTTATTGTTTATACAGATATCAAATTCAATGCTGGCATAATTCCTCCCGCCGCAACTAATTGGAGCGACGCGTATCTCTATGACAAACCGGCCATCATCGGATATTGGCATGCAAATTACGATAGCAAGGGGCAGGTTTGGAATTGGGTGTCTGTCACTAACCTGGCCCCCGCAAGCGTGACCACGAACACTTACCAAGGAGAGGTTGTGGATCAATGGCCGCCAATACCAAAGCATGGTACTAATGATTATGGGTATCAGTGTAGCACTAACGAATTTGCCACGTTAACTCAACAGATCACTCATGTTCAAAACGTAATCTCCAATATGACAGGGGGCGCGTACAGCCTTGGTTATCGGAAGGCTACGGCGAGTGGCAAACACGATCAAGATTCGGGTTTTGATATCAGGACCAACCACGTTGCCATTTTCCCGTGGGGTAATTAATGAAAGGATGCTTGGTCAAATGAAAGTTGCCTGTCTCATGTAATCACAACACCTTGCAACTTAAAGCATTAGAAATGGGAGTTGAATTCGGCGCTAGAACCTGTCAAAATGTAATTGTGTAAGGAGGTAAGATTATGAAGACAGAGCTTACCACGACCATTCCATGCGCTGAATTTGCGTCTTGTCCTTCGATGCGCTTGAAAGATGTTCTGGGAGCAGAGAATGTCACAGCAAGCCTGCTGTATGACTCATGTCCGGTAAGAGCCCTTAGCCTGATAAAGAGGATCGGATGGGAGAGGAAAGTCTGTGCGGCGATGCTGATACAGCTTCTACTGTTCTTGGTGCAATCCTCTGATGTTATAGCCCAAGATTACAACTACGTGACAAATTCAGATAATTCGATAACGATTACGGGATACACCGGTTCTGGCGGTGATGCGACAATACCGGACGCAATCGATGGTTTGACGGTCACAAGCATCAGGGACGGGGCGTTCTTTGGGTGTACCACATTGACCAGCATGACGATTCCAGAAAGCGTCATCGTCATCGGTCTTCAAGCCTTCTATAACTGCACAAGCCTAACTAACGTGACGATTCCCAACAGTGTAACCTTCATTGGCGATCTTGCATTTTGGAATTGCAGTAGCCTGACGAGTGTTACGATTCCCGACAGTGTCGCGGAAATCTTAGGGGGAGGAGAAGGCCAAGGCACGTTCTCTTTCTGTACAAGCCTGACGAGCGTTACAATACCAGACAACGTCATCACCATCGGGGAAGATGCTTTTTTGGGTTGTTCAAGCTTAACTAATGTAACCATTGGTAAAGGGCTCACCAGTGTCGGGGATGGAGCATTTTCTGGTTGCACTAATTTGACTGTGATTGAAGCGAGTCAAACGAACTCCGCTTTTAGCAGTCTTGGCGGTGTCTTGTTTGATAAGAACCAGACAACGATCATAATTTACCCGGAGGGTAAAACAAACGGAACCTATACGGTTCCGATCAGCGCTACCAACATTGCAGAAGACGCATTCTATTACTGCCAATCTCTGACCAGTATCACTGTTCCTGGCAATGTTGTCACCATTGGTGCGGATGCATTCGATTGCTGCACCACACTGACTGGGGTCTTTTTTGAGGGGAACGCCCCCAACTTTGATAGTGATGATGCGTTGTTCATGGGCGATGCCAATGCTACAGTCTACTACTTGCCTGGCACTACAGGCTGGAGCAATAACTTTGACGGTCAACCCACCTCCCTCTGGCGTCCTCAGCTCTGCTGCAATCCCACTTCCTTCATTCAATCCAATCAATTCGGCTTCAATATCAACTGGGCAAGCGGAATGATTTGCGTAGTTGAATCCTGCACGAATCTACTCAATCCCATCTGGTCTCCGCTGTACACTAATGCGCTTGTCAGTAACTCCTGCTATTTCAGCGTTCCGAGTTGGACGAATTCTACCTGTCGTTTCTATCGTCTCCGTTCGCTATGAGGTGGAGGCGAAGCCACGCATGATTGTGTAGTTAATAAATGCATATGTTAGTGCTTTAGGTAAAATAGCTACAGAACAATGGAGAACCATGAATAGATCAATGATGGCACGAATAAAAGATGGCGGGGCATTTTGTTTTGGGCCGAAGAGAATCTTCTGGATGGGTTGGTTTTGGTCTGTTTTACTGTTGACAACAACGGAGTGCACCCGGGCTGAGGATTTCCAATTTGTGAGTTATCCTGATCCGAATGCTATCAGGATTATGGGGTACACCGGTCTCGGTGACATAGTAAACATACCAAGCACAATCAATGGACTAACGGTCACCAGCATTGCGGGCGGAGCATTCCAAAACTGCACCAATATCACCAGTGTAACCATTCCGGACTGCGTCCTTGGTATTGGCGGACCATGCGTCGGAGTATTCAAATCTTGCACTAGCCTTACTAACGTTACCATCGGCGACGGGGTTACATACATCGGGATCGAAGCGTTCTCTGGCTGCACCATGTTGACCAGAGTCGTGATCGGGAAAAGTGTAAACAGCATCGCGTTCGGTGCCTTTTCAAACTGCACCAGTCTCAGCAGCATCACCATACCCGCTAGCGTTACCAGTATTGGATACGGCGCGTTCAACCAGTGCACTAACCTTGCCAGCATCTATTTCAAAGGAATCCCTCCCGCAGTTTATCCGTCCGCTTTTGCCGGCGACAGCAATGTGACCGTTTATTACTTGTCAGGCGCTACGAACTGGGGCTCGACGTTTTGCGGCCAGCCTACCGCATTGTGGAACCATTAGTATAGATGCAGAGCGATCCAAAATGGTAATAGCCACATGCGGTTTTGTCGGCAGCAAGAAGCATGGCAGTATTGTTAAGAGCGGCGTGGTGTTGGCGACGGGGATAGAGTACTTATTCTGATTTCGGGTGAAGTAAGGAAGAAGGAATCACACCTTTTCTGTTTATGTTCCCGTCGTCTGTTTTATTGATTCGCATTGGTCTTGGCTGGCGGTTTATGGTATGTGAAAAAGCGAATGGAGTAAAAAATGTTCAATTCAACATCGTATCGAGCGCGATTCCATGGATTTCCAAACATGTTTTCAATGACTGCATCGGAGTGGCAGCGCCGCTTGGCGTGTGTTGCTGCGGTCATCTCGATCATAGTTCCGGGAGTTTCCTGTTCCAGACAGGGAGCGCAGTCCCAAGCCGATAAATCGAAGGCTTCGGTTCCGCCGCCTCTCATGGTAAACACAGCTACTGCGCAAAAAGGCGACATCGGGATCTACGTTAACGCGCTTGGCGTTGTGACGGCGCTTAATACGGTGTCGGTGAAAAGCCGCGTGGACGGCCAGCTCATGAAGGTGAATTACCAGGAAGGGCAACTGCTTCACGTGGGCGACGAGTTGCTGGAGATTGACGCTGCGCCTTTTCAAGCTGCATTGCTTCAGACTGATGGACAATTTGCCCGGGATAGCGCGCTGTTGGAGAACGCGCACCTCGACCTCGATCGCTATAATGAGGCGTTCGCCAAGAATGCAATTCCCAGGCAACAACTCGACACACAGGTTGCGACGGTTCACCAATACGAGGGCACAGTGAAACTCGATCAGGGCCAGGTGGATAATGCGAAGGTTCAACTCGGGTACTGCCATATCACGGCGCCAATTTCAGGCCGCGTTGGTTTGCGGCTGGTGGACGCGGGAAATATCGTTCACGCGAACGACGCCAATCCATTGGTTGTCATCACCGAATTGCAGCCGATTACAGTGATTTTCAGTGTTGCTGAAGATTACCTGCCGCAAATTCAACAACAATTGCGCGCCGGTAAGAAACTGGCTGTTGATGTGTTCGACCGCGCACAAACCAAAAAACTGGCGTCGGGAATTCTTGAGACGCTGGATAACCAGATTGACACGACGACCGGCACGGTCAAGCTCAAAGCTATCTTTGCCAATGACGACGAATCGCTCTTTCCAAACCAGTTTGTCAACGCGCGCTTGCTCGTGGATATGTTGAAGGACGTTACTCTTGTGCCGAACACAGTGATTCAGCGCAACGCGCAGGGCGCTTTCGTCTACTTGCTGAAGCCCGATCAGACCGTAGCGATGCAGCAAATTACCGTCGGAACTACAGACGGTAATGTGTCTGCCGTCGATGACATTGAGCCTGGCGCGGTCATTGCCGCCGACAATTTTACCCGCCTCACCGACGGCGCGAAGGTGACTGTTCGCCCGACGACCGGCGAGACGAAGAGCGGCGCCAAGGCCGAAGCAAAGGGCGAGACAAAGAAAGGCCAGTGGCAGAAGAAAGGTCAGGAGTGAGTCCATCGCGCCCATTCATTTTGCGGCCAGTGGCGACATCGCTGCTGATGGCTGCGATAGTGTTGACGGGTTGGGTCGCTTACTTGCAACTGCCTGTCTCCGCGCTGCCGCAGGTGGATTATCCGACCATACAGGTGGTCACGTTTTATCCTGGCGCGAGTCCGGACGTCTCCGCATCCGCCATAACCGCGCCGCTGGAGCGGCAATTCGGCCAACTGCCCGGTTTGAACCAGATGACCTCTATCAGTTCTGGCGGCAGCTCGATCATCATCCTGCAGTTCTCTCTCAACCTGAACATTGATGTTGCCGAGCAGGAAGTCCAGGCCGCAATCAACGCTGCTCAGACCTATCTGCCAACCGGACTGCCATCCCCGCCGATATACAGTAAATCCAATCCAGCCGATGCTCCTATCCTCACGCTGGCGCTGACATCGAAAACTTTCCCGCTCGCACAGGTCGAGGATTTCGCGGATACACGGCTTGCCCAAAAGATTTCGCAGTTGCCGGGCGTTGGACTGGTTACCATCAGCGGCGGTCAGAAACCGGCAGTTCGCGTGCAGGCAAATCCAACGGCGCTTTCATCCTATGGCATCAACATTGACGACCTTCGCGTCACGCTCCAGCAGGCCAGCGTCAACCTGGCCAAGGGCAATTTCGACGGACCGAAACAGGCGTATGAGATCAACGCCAACGACCAGCTTCTCACCAGCAAGGATTACAGTTCGCTGGTGGTTGCTTACCGGAACGGCGCGCCGGTGATGTTGTCCGATGTGGCCAGCATAGTTGACGCCGTCGAGAATTCCAAACTCGCGGCATGGATGAATGAAACTCCGGCGGTCATCGTGAATATCCAGCGCCAGCCCGGAGCGAACATCATCCAGGTGGTGGACAGCGTCAAGAAACTCCTGCCGCAGCTCAAGGCCAGTCTGCCCGCGTCCATTGACGTTTCGATTCTCACAGACCGTACGACGACGATTCGAGCGTCTGTGCGGGATGTGAAGTTCTCGTTGGCGCTGACCATTGTGCTCGTTGTACTGGCGATCTTTCTGTTCCTGCGAAATTTCTCCGCAACGATTATTCCGAGTGTAGCCGTGCCGCTCTCGCTTGTAGGTACTCTTGGCGTGATGTATCTGCTCGGCTATAGCTTGAACAACCTTACGCTTATGGCTCTGACCATATCAACCGGCTTCGTCGTTGACGATGCGATCGTGATGATCGAAAACATTGTCCGCTATATAGAGGAGGGGGAGAAGCCGCTTCAAGCCGCGTTGAAAGGAGCGGAGCAGATCGGGTTCACCATTATTTCGCTGACAGTCTCGCTGATAGCTGTACTGATTCCGCTGCTCTTTATGGGCGACATAGTAGGGCGGTTGTTCCGTGAATTCGCAGTTACGCTGAGCGTGACAATCCTTGTTTCTGCTGTCGTGTCGCTGACGCTCACGCCGATGATGTGTTCGAAGCTGCTCAGGGCAAAGTCCGATGCGCGCAAGCCCGGCAGTTTCTATAATGCATCCGAGCGCGTTTATGACCGCGTTATCGCGTTCTACGGGCGGACTCTCCAGTGGGTGCTCAAGCGCCAGGGCGCGACATTGTTTGTGGCGGCGGCGATGTTTGTGCTCACGATATGGCTCTATATCATTGTGCCGAAGGGATTTTTCCCCGTCCAGGACACTGGCGTAATTCAAGGCATCTCAGATGCTGCGCAGGATATTTCTTTCACCGCGATGTCCGACAAGCAACAGGCGCTTGCCGAAGTGATCCTTAAAGACCCTGCGGTCGAAAGTCTTTCTTCGTTCATCGGAGTGGACGGCATCAACGCCACGCTGAACAGCGGTCGCATTCTCATCAATCTTAAACCGCTGGAAGACCGTAAGATCAGCGCCTCCGAAGTGTTACGACGCTTGCAGCCCGAGCTGGCGAAGGTGGAAGGAATCACGCTTTATATGCAGCC
>CAZASC010000138.1:0-8711 GCA_964487695.1 uncultured Victivallales bacterium | reverse complement strand
TGCCCGAGGCGGGAATCGAACCCACACGACCTTGCGGTCAACGGATTTTAAGTCCTTTGTTATTATGCTAAATACGGGCACTTATTGGGCTATGCTTCCTTTATGTGGTTGACTTCGCCCGTTCTTTGTGTGATATTCACGCTCACATAGGAACACAAAAGCAGGGAGGGCGCAACGATGAAAAGACGAACGGGATATCTGATAAAGCGGGGACATGTTTACCATGCCGTATGGACCGTGAGCGGCAAGAAATTCATGGTGACGACCGGCAAACGAAACAAGGATGATGCGCAAACCGAGCTTGCCCGGATCATGCAGCCGTTCGTTGTTGGCGACCAAATCAAAGTGTTGGAACATGTGAAGGGAGAACTTGAAGGCCGGAAGGGTGAGCTTGCCAGACTGGAAGACGAACGGAATCCACCCCTTCGCGTTGTCGATGCATGGGTCAGGTTCACGGATGCCAATAACCGCCCCGATTCCGGGCCGGTTACTCTCCGGGGATATGAATCCCACTTTTCGCAGTTTGAGAACTGGCTTGAAGGGCAACACCCCAATCTGAAGACATTGCGCGACGTGTCTAAAGCCATCGCCGGCGAATACGCCACACACTTGACGAAGCGTGGACTTTCGGCAAACCGGTTCAACAAGCACATCCGTCTTTTGGAACTGCTTTTCCGAGTGTTGAAGGATGCGGCCAGGACGAATGGCGAACCAAATCCATGGACGGATATACAGCGCAAGCGACAAATCGCCGAGGGCCGCCGGGAACTCACGGTTGAAGAACTCCGCACAGTGTGCGAAGCCGCAACGGGCGAATTGCGGACATTGCTGGCCATTGGGATCTATACCGGCTTGCGACTTGGGGACTGTTCAACACTCCGCTGGGGAGAAGTGGACCTTGTCCGCAATCTCATCAAGCGGATCCCCCGCAAGACCGGTCGTCGTAATCCAAAACCTGTAATGATACCGATTCACCCGACATTGAAGGCCATACTGTCAGAGGTACGGGAAGCGCAACAGGCCGGACAAGCCTACGTGTTACCCGATACTGCTGCGCTCTATGGCTGTAGTCCGGAGCGTCTGACAAATGGAATCAGGGAGCATTTCGAGAAATGCGGTATACAGGTTCACAAGCCGGGCACGGGCTTCGAGAGCGTGCAGGGGGAGGACGGCAAGCAACACGAGGAACACACCGGCAAACGGGCCGTTGTCGAAGTCGGCTTCCATTCCCTCCGGCATACCTTTGTAAGCCTCTGCAGGCAGAGCGGCGCGCCCCTGGCTGTTGTCGAGGCCGTTGTGGGGCATAGCAACCCGGCCATGACCCGGCACTACACGCACGTTTCAGAACTCGCTGCAGGCCAAGCCGTAGGGTTGTTGCCGTCCGTTCTCGGGAAGGATATGCCAGCCACCACAGTACTGAAGATGATCGAGGCTCACAAGGTCCGGGAATTGGCGGAGCGATTGACAAGCAAAACGGCAAATGAAATCCGCGCAGAATTGTTAAAGTTGACTGAACCGGACAAAGCAAAATGATGGCTCATGCCCCGGTTTCATGGAACAAGGAAGCCTTCACCATAGACCTTTGACCGCTGAACACTTCATGTTTCGAGTTTTAGCCGTTTGCTGATCGGAATTCTCGTTCGTCATTTATCCCGCAGTCGCGCAAGAATCACAACTCGCACCGCTCTTCTTGCGCCGGATGCTCAATAATTTCTTCACTGGGCGTGTCGCTGTTCATCCTCTCTGTAATGCCCGATTCTATTGACTGAAACAGACTTCAGTTGATTCGAGAAGAACACATGTTGCGGCACACTGCGCGTCGCGCCAGTTGATTCCTCCACATATCTTATAGGGGGTGCAATGTGCGCCTCCATAACACAATAGGAGGAAGTAAGTATGCTCATGACGACGTTGGATGCGGTGAAGGCAGTATTGAAGGCGGACCCGGCGCTCACGCCCGGCGACCGCGCGCGAATTGTGGCGAGTGTCCGCAATCATGGTAAGGCGTCTGAAACACTACGGACACTTGCGGTGCCGGAGAAACGTATTCTTCCGCGCGCCGCTGTTGCACAGCGTTTCAATCGGTCGCTGCGCTTCGTGGATAATCTGGCGAGAGCCGGAATTCTTCGCCGCGTGACTCTGCCCGGCAGGAAACGTGCGTGCGGTTTTCGGGCAGAGGAAGTTGATCAGCTCATTTCTGCGGAAGGGAGTGAGGCATGATCGTCAACACCAAGCAGACAATGGAGGTTCACAGCGTAGCAGTAGGCAAACTTGTCGGCAATGTGATGGGGCACGCGCTCATCATTCAGGCCGACGATGACACGATCAAGACGGAGTTAAGGAAGCGCGGGATGTGGGCGCACGTCGAATCGGAAGTCCAAATGGGGCGAAGTTGGATGCTCAGTGACCCGACGGAAAGGGGCGTTGACGTGTTCGTCTGGTTGGGCGATCCAAATGACTACGGCTTCATGCATTACCACTTGGCGGGGGCCTCGCCGGCATCGCCAGCGTACATGGCACTTCTGGCGTCCATGCACGGAGTAATGAAGACCGTCGACAAATCGGCGTTTTTCACGAAGGGCGGTGGGTGATGAAGAAGGTCCAAACCATCCGACCGGACGAGTTCAGCAATCCCAGACGCGACAGACTGATATGCTCCGTATCGAAAGATGCGCCGAGCAAAGTGGCGCTGTTCCAGCGTGTCTTCAGGAGGAAGGCGTCACCCCGCCAGGCGATCAAGGCGCAGTGCTTGACTTGTTGCTGGATGGACGAGGCGGCAATAAGCGGATGCACTGCCCCGGAATGCCCTCTATGGGACTTCCGTCCCTACAGGGCAACGAAGGGCGGAGGTGGGGACACATGAGCGAAACGACCTTGCCGCTGTTGGATCCGGCAGAAATAAACCGCGCCTTGGCCGTATTGGTCGCGCCAAAGCAGGCATTCGAAATACGGATACTCAACCCACATCGCCCCGGTCGCAATTGGCAACCAGCCGTAACCTTCGGCTACTTCGACGACCCAGCTCTTGTCGTCGAGGCGCTCGGAGCGTTACGGCTGGACGGCGCGAAGGGGATTTACATCACACTGAATCCGATTGAACCAACGCTTCTCGCGCGTAGTCACAATCGGTTCTCGGACGCGAAGAACGACAGCACAACTCCCGACAAATACATCCTGTCACGTCGCTGGCTGCTGATCGACTTCGATCCAGCCCGCCCACCAGATATTTCCTCAAGCGACGATGAGAAGGCGGCCGCGTACGAGAGTTGTAGTCTGATCCAGGAGGCATTGCAGGCCGCTGGCTGGCCCGCGCCCATCGTCGCTGATTCTGGCAACGGCTACCACCAACTCTACCGCGTGGACCTGCCGGCCAGTGATGACAGGATCAAACTTTGCCTTCAGGCGCTTGATCTACGCTTCTCCGACGCTGCGGTGAAGATTGATACCGCTGTATTCAACGCCTCCCGCATCGTGAAGCTCTATGGAACCAAGACCATGAAAGGGGACGACTGCCCGGCTTTGGGCCGTCCGCATCGTATGTCGCGCCTGCTCCAGGTGCCGGACAATATCGAATCAGTTCCAGTGAACCTTCTCACCGCGCTGGCCGAGGATGCACTTCCTGACGAAGAACCCAAGCCAACAACTGGCACACGCGATCCGATTCGCTGGGGCCAAACGGGGTGGGACAAGGCGCGTATGGAAGACTTCATTCGCAAGAACCTGTCACATTGCGATTCCGGACCGGCAACACCTTATGCGGGCGGAATGAAATGGGTTCTGCGGGTTTGCCCGTTTAACCCGGAGCACGACAAGCGTTCTGCCGTCATCGTCATGCGTGCCAGCGGGGCACTCGGCTTCCGCTGTCAGCACGACAGTTGCCAGGGCAAGAATTGGAAGACTCTGCGCGCAATGTGCGAGCCCAAGACCGAAAAATCCGGGAAAGGTGAGACTCCAGTAGTGGAAACTGCTACCGGCGACGAGAATCTCGCCGCGCAATATGGGCCGCCAATTTTGCTCAACGAAAACGCAGCACCCAGGGACATCAACCAGATGTTCGTGGCCGCGCGTTTCGCGCGCGACAACTTGATTCTTCACGAACCCAATCTTTCTATGTTCTATGCCTACGACGAGCCAACCGGCCTCTGGAAACCCAAGACCGAGAGTCGCGTCGTGGTCGAAATGGGCGATACGCTCCCCGCGCTCCTCGACACCTACGGTGCCGCTCCGCTTCTGCGCAAACGCTCCGAAACCTTTATGGCCCAACTCGTCAGGTTCTTGAAGGGCATGATAGAGAAACCCGAAGCATTTCAACACCGAGCTCCAATTATTCACGTCGGTAACGGCGTGCTCCACCTGGACGAAGATCCGCCGACTTTCCACGCTTGCAGTCCCGATTACTACTCCCGAAATCGGTCGGAGATTTGCTACGACCCAACGGCCAAGTGTCCGCGGTTCCTGAACGAACTCTTGAAACCGGCACTCCCCGATGACGACATTTCACTCCTGCAACGTTACGCCGGAATGTGTCTGCTTGGCGGCAATCCAGCCCACCGATTCCTCGTTATGCGCGGAACAGCCGGCGGAGGCAAGTCTACGCTCGTCGAGATCATCGAAACCGTCATCGGCCCTCACAATGTGACACAAATGCGCGTCCACCTACTTACCGAGCGGTTTGAGATCGCCGGATTCATGGGCAAGACACTTCTCTGTGGCAAGGATGTGCCCGGCGACTTTCTGGACAACCGGGCAGCGCACGTCCTGAAGCCTTTGACCGGCGGGGACCGTCTCAGCGCCGAGCAGAAGAACGTCAAGCACCGTTTCGACGTAATCGGCGATTTCGGCGTCATCATCACGACCAACACCAGACTCCACGTCCGGCTCGACTCAGATACAGAAGCCTGGCGTCGTCGCATGCTAATCATAGATTTCAACCAGCCCCCGACCGCCAAGCCAATCCCGTACTTCGCAAAGGAATTGATCCGGACCGAAGGCTCGGGGATTCTCAACTGGTGCATCGAGGGCGCAATCCGCCTGCTCGCTGAACTCAAAGAGTTCGGCCATGTCCAACTCAGCGACGCCCAGAAACAACGCGTGGACGCTCTCCTGTGCGAGTCCGATAGCGTGCGCCACTTCGTCACCAAGTGTGTGATCCCGAACCCGACCGGCGACGTGACCGTCGCCGAGCTTCTCACAGCATACAACGACTTCTGCGAGACACAGGACTGGCAAGCCGTAACCGTTCGCCAGTTCGAAAGCCAAGTCTGCGACCACATGGTCGCGATTCACCATGCCCATAAGCGAACTGACGTTCGTCGGTTCGACAAGAATCAGCGCGGCTACGCCCGCGTCGTCCTCCAGACTGCTGCCGATCTCACTCCATCACCCGCGCCAGTCCAACAGGCTCTAATACCGTTCTGAGTAATCTTGACGGATGGAAGATCTTGCTTTTGAAACAAATCTATGTATGTTTTTGTTTCATATCGCCATGGGAAAGCACAAACAGTCTATTGATAGCAGAGTCCTTGACCGTATCATCGGTAAAGGAAAGGGCTGGGTCTTTACCCCATCTGACTTCCAAGACCTTGGCAGCCGCACAGCCGTGGCCCTCGCGCTCATGAGGCACAACCGAACGGGGGTGATCCGTCAGCTTGCTCGAGGACTCTATGACTATCCGGGTCAGGACCCTCGTCTCGGCGTGCTCTCGCCTTCAACAGATACCATCGCGCAGGCGCTCAAGGGGCGCGATGCATCCCGCCTCCAGCCGACCGGCGCATACGCCGCCAATATTCTCGGACTTTCGGATCAGGTTCCGATCAAGACCGTCTTTCTCACCGATGGTCGCTCGCGTCGTGTCAGAATGGGAAAGCGGGAGATCGCTCTCAAGCATACCACCCTTCGCAATATGGCGACCGCGGGGACAAAGAGTGGGTTGGTGATACAGGCACTGCGATGGATCGGCCAGCGGCAAGTGACTGACCAGACTCGTGCTATCCTCAGAAGCCGGTTGTCAAATGATGAGAGGCGCAGACTGCTCAAGGATGTGCGGTACGCACCCGCATGGGTCGCCGAGATCATGCGGAACCTTGCGGAATCAGGGAAGGATTGAGCCATGGACGCATTCATTGCCATGACCGAGGAAGAACGCCGTCGCTTCTGCAAAGAGGCAGAAGGCAAGACGGGCCTTTTGCCAGCCAGCGTCGAGAAAGACTTCTGGGTTTGCTGGACATTGAAACAACTCTTCACACTGCCCGGTTGGGGCTCTCATCTCACCTTCAAAGGTGGCACGGCGCTCTCCAAGGGGTGGAAATTGATCGAGCGCTTCTCCGAAGACATCGACATTGTTATTGACCGCGAGGCATTGGGATTCGGCGGTGCGAAGAGCCCAGAGAAAGCTCCCAGTAATAAGAACCGCCGCAGGCGACTGGAAGCGTTGAAAGCCGAATGCCAGAAACGCATCCACGAAGAATTGAAACCTGCACTAGAACAACGTATCCGCCAGGCCATGCCGAACGACCCAAAGTGGAGCCTCACCCCCGCCTCGGCTGAAGAAGACCCTGATGGCCAGACCCTACTGTTCGAATACCCTGGAACACTGACAGGAACGGTCATGTACTTGCGGCCCGTGGTCAAAATCGAGATGGGTGCTCGCTCCGACACCGAACCATCAACATCGCAACTAATCCGGCCATACTTGGCCGAGGCATTCCCCGGCACTTTTGAGCCGAGCGAATTTCTCGTGCGCGCACTACTCCCGGAACGCACATTCTGGGAGAAGGCTATGCTATTGCACGAAGAAACCTATCGCCCTGCCGAAAAGAAACGCAAAGTCCGGCTCGCCCGCCACTATTACGACCTCTGGTGTCTGATCGAGAAGGGTGTCGCAAACAGAGCCGGCAAGGACCTGGCACTCTTCACGCGCACCGCAACCCACCGCGAAATCTACTTCAACTGGTCCTGGATGGATTACAGCACAATCCGCCAGGGAACCCTTCGTATCATTCCACTCGAAGAACAAATGGCGGAATGGCGCAGCGACTATCAGGCCATGCGCGAGGAAATGTTCTTCGGCGAGGTCCCGAAATTCGACGAGATAATGCGCGTCGTCGGGGATTTCGAGAGGTTATTCAATAGAACGCCTGCAGAATGAAATCCGACAGCATAAAGAATTGGCCGGTAGAAGAACGCCCACGCGAACGACTACTCGCCGAGGGGGCTGACAGTCTGGAACGCTGCAATCATGAACTGACCACGCCACAATAAGGAGGCGGGATAATCCGCAACCAGGAAACCTGCGTACTCGACATATTACATTAATTCTGAGAGTCTTACACAAGAGATGCGGTTGGCTGCGCGTCCGTGACGAAATGTGTCACGCCACTTAAGCAAAGGATGGATTAACGAAATGAATCTTCACGCTCTCGACATTGTTGCACTTGCAGGATATTTCGTCCTAATGGCTGTACTAGGCTATCTCACGCGGCGGAACAAGACGTTCAGTGAGTTCGCCGTGGGTGGACGCTCTATCCCTTCCACCATGATTTTTGCAAGCCTTGCGGCCACAATTGTAGGCCCAGGTTTTTCGGTGGGAATTACCAGCAAGAGCTGGGATCAAGGATTCCTGATTTATTTCCTGACAGTCACGTTTGCCTCGCAAACACTTCTCACTGGTCTTCTTTTCGCGCCACGTCTAGCCCTCGAGCGCGACTGCAACACACTTGGCGATGTCATGCACAAACGATACGGGCGATTTACACATCTTCTGACAGGAATTCTTTCCGTGGGGTTGTGCATTGGTTTCACGGCTGTGATGGGGAAGATTGGCGGTATTATTCTGCACAGCATCACCAATTGGCCTTTGTCTGTTTGCATTGTGGCTGTCACTGGAACAACGGCGCTCCTCACGTTTACAGGTGGTCTTCGAGCCACTATTGCAACCGAAGGAGTGCAGTTCTCCCTGAAGGCCATCATTGTCCCAACCATGCTTTTGCTTGCGGTGTGGAAATCGTCTGTCCCTCTCTCAGAACTATCCGCAAAAGCCAGTGCGCTCACTGCAACCGCCTTCAAAGGCATGACAGCGTGGCAATTAATAGGCGTCGCAATCTCTTTTGCCTTGGGCGAACTTCTGATTCCTCCTTACGCGAACCGGGCGTTGGCAGCTAAGAGCGTTTCAGCATCGAAGTCTGGATTTCTTCTGGCGGGTGGATTTGTCATCGTCTGGCTGGCCATAGTGGCGGCGCTGGGCATTGTGTCCCATGGCGTTGTGCCAGCCGACACCAAGCCTGATGACGTCTTTGTCGCTGTCGGGCGTGCGGTTCTACCGCCCGGCATTTTTGGTCTTCTGCTGGCTACACTCGTCGCGATTGTCATGGCAAGTCAGGAGTCTGTTTTGAACTCTGCCGCCGTGGCATTCGTCCGTGACATAGTGGGAATCTTCGCACGGCCGGGAGAAAGATTGACACTCTTCCTTGCGAAGGCGAGCACGTTGGTCATAGCTGCTGTCGCCATTTTTGCCGCGCAATTTGCACCATCCATCATTGACGGTCTCCTCATTCTCTACGCCATTTGGGCGCCGTCGATAGTGGTATCTCTAATCGCGGCTCTGTATGTTAGAAGGCCCAAACCCTTGGCCTCATGGCTCTCCATTCTCGTAGGCGCGTCGGCTTCTCTCGGCTGGCAGTATTTGAAAGAGCCTGGCGGGGTTCCGGCTATAT